>DAISIS010000174.1:0-10423 GCA_036821925.1 Pirellulaceae bacterium | reverse complement strand
CGCGAACGTAACTACATGAAGATTGTGAGCCTCGCCAGCGAGGTCGTGGGCTGCATATTAAAACCAACGATATCGGGCAAGTGATCACCGGAGACGACCGCGGCGTGCGCGGCAAGGTGCTCAAGATCAATCGCGCCGCGGGCAAACTGATCGTGGAAGGGGTCAACCGCGTCTACAAGCACGTGCGGCGCAGCCAGCGCAACCCGCAGGGGGGCCGCCTGTCGAAAGAGATGCCGGTCCAGATCTCCAACGTCCTGCTGATCTGCCCGAAGTGCGGCCAGCCCTCGCGGACCGGAGCGCGTTTCCTCGACGACGGCAGCAAGGAACGCTACTGCAAGAAGTGTGGGGCCGCCAGCGGGGAGATCGCGCCGGCCCGCCGTGCCCGCAGCAGCCAGAAATGAGTATCCGCGCCGCCCGCCCGCGCACCACGCGCCCGGCCGGCCGCGACAGATGGGGTGAGAACGAAACATGATCCCGCGACTGCAACAGAAATACGAACAGGAAATCCTCCCCGCGCTGAGCGAGAAGTTCGGGCGCACCAACCGGCTCGCCCTGCCCCGGCTGGAAAAGATCGTCGTGAACATGGGAGTGGGGATCGCCATCCAGGACAAGAAATTCCTGGAAATGGCGGTCGACGCCCTCACGCAGATCACCGGCCAGAAACCAATCATCACCAAATCGCGTCAGGCGATCGCCGGCTTTCGCCTCCGCGAAAACGTGCCCATCGGCTGCAAGGTGACCCTGCGCCGGGCGCGGATGTATGAGTTCCTCGACCGCCTCATCTCGTTGGCGCTCCCGCGCGTGCGAGACTTTCGCGGGGTCAACCCGGACGCGTTCGACGGCCGCGGCAACTACAGCCTGGGATTGACCGAACAGCTGGTCTTCCCCGAACTCAACCCGGACAAGTTCACCCGCGTCCAGGGGATGAATATTACCATGGTGACCACGACCCGCAGTAACGATGAAGCGCGGGAGTTGTTGCGACTTTTCGGCCTCCCGTTCCGACAAGAGGGCGCAACCGCTGCGGCCTGAGTGTGTCAGAGGTGATGGCAGATTGATAATCGGATGCGTTTTCCCATCCACCACGACCTGTTTAGCAAGTAGGTACTACACGTGGCGAGCAAATCGAAGATTGCCAAAGCGAACCGGGCTCCCAAGTTTGCAACGCGGCGCGTGCGGCGGTGCAAGGTGTGCGGGCGCCCACGCGCGGTCTACCGGAAGTTTGGGCTGTGTCGCATTTGCTTCCGTAAACTGGCGGACCAGGGTCTGATTCCTGGCGTTCGTAAGGCTAGCTGGTAAAGGGATCCGAACCACTATGATGACCGATCCGATCGCCGATATGTTAACCCGCATTCGCAACGCGGTAGGTGTCGAGCGGCCCCACGTCGAAATGCCCCTCTCCAAAGTCAAACGCGGTTTGGCCGACGTGCTGAAGCGCGAGGGCTTTATCTGGGATTGGTCGGAGCTCGACGCGCAGCCCGTGAAGCAGCTCCGCATTGAACTGAAATACGGCCCGAATGGCGAACGCGTGATTCAACGGATTCGGCGGATCAGCAAGCCGGGCTGCCGCGTGTACAGCAAGGCGCGTGACCTGCGCCCCGTGTTGGACGGCCTGGGGATCTGCATCCTCAGCACCAGCCGTGGAGTGATCAGTGACCGTGAGGCACGCCAGAAGAACCTCGGCGGCGAGGTCCTGTGCGAGGTCTGGTAACAGTACAGATTGGCTAACCCCCGGCGCCCCGCAGCTGCGGTCGCGCGTTTGGCGTTTGGAAAGAAATCACCATGTCCCGTATCGGCAAGAAACCGGTCAGCGTCCCCGCGGGGGTGCAGGTCTCCGTGGACAACTCGGTCGTTACCGTCGAAGGCCCCAAGGGGAAACTCAGTTACACCCATCGGCCGGAAGTGCAAGTAACCTACGACGATGCGATCCGCGAAGTCTCCGTCACGGCCGGCACCGACCGCGTCGCCCGCGCCTACCACGGACTGACCCGCTCGCTGATCCAGAACATGGTGGTCGGCGTGGTCCAGGGCTATGAAAAGCGGCTCGAAATCGTCGGCGTCGGCTACATCGCGTCGCTCCAGGGCCAGACCCTGTCCCTGCGCGTCGGCTATGCCAACGAAGTCCACAAGACCGTGCCGGAAGGGCTGCAGGTCACCTGCCCCGATCAGACGCACGTCGTGATCCGCGGGTGCGACAAGCAGCTGGTCGGTGAATTTGCGGCGGAAGTGCGGTCGATCCGCAAGCCGGAGCCGTACAAAGGGAAGGGTGTGCGTTACGAGGGCGAACACGTCAAGATCAAACCGGGTAAGGCCGCCACGTAGTCCAGGTATGTTCCCTGGCTTGGCCGGCGCAACGCGACAGCGGCAGGGCGGTTTCCCCCCGCGATGCGGCGCAGACCGGCGGGCAGCATTGACAGAGTAAGAACCGTGAACAAACAAAAACAAATTGCCAAACAGAAACAGCGGCGCAAGTACCATGTCCGCAACCGGGTCCGCGGGGACGCCGAGTGCCCCCGCATGTCGGTGTTCCGCAGCTGCGGGCATGTCGCCTGCCAGGTGATCGACGACGCCACCGGCAAGACGCTGGTCTCGGCCAGCACGCGCGACAAGGACCTCCGCACGCAGATCAAGTACGGCGGCAACTGCGACGCGGCCAAGTTCATCGGCAAAGTCGTGGCCGAACGGGCGCTCGGCGCGGGGATCAAGACCGTGCGGTTCGATCGGGGGTGCCACAAGTACCACGGTCGCGTCGCCGCCTTGGCCGACGCCGCACGCGAAGCAGGACTGAGTTTCTGACCACTAGGGCGTCGCCTGGCCAGCGGACCGGCGGCGCGGTCCAGGCGCTGAGCAAACTCGACATCGGGAGCACCCCACATCGTGTCAACTGAATCAACATCATCACATGGCGAATACATCGACCGCGTGGTCAAGATCAAGCGCTGCGCAGCCGTCGTCAAAGGTGGCCGCCGCTTCAGCTTCGCGGCCATGGTGGTCATGGGCGACGGGCGCGGACGTGTGGGGTGGGGTTACGGCAAAGCCAACGAAGTCCCCAACAGCGTGGAGAAGGCCCAGAAACAGGCCACCCGCGAAATGGTCGCGGTCCCGCTGGTCAACGGCACGATCCCGCACCGCGTGATCGGCCGCTTCGGCGCCGCCAAGGTCGTCCTGTTGCCGGCCAGCCTGGGAACGGGCATCATCGCCGGCGCCGCCGTCCGCGCCGTCTGTGAGGCCGCCGGGATCAGTAATATCCTGACCAAGAGCTATGGTAGTAACAATCCGGTGACGCTGGTCAAAGCCACCATGAATGCCTTGTCGCGGATGCGCACCTTGCAGGAGGTGGAGCGGCTGCGGGGAGTATCCTTGAAGTGAATATCGAAGAAGTCAATCGCGGAATTCAACGCCACAAGAAACGCCGACGCATCGGGCGCGGACAGGGCTCCGGCTGGGGTAAAACCGCCGGGCGCGGGCACAAAGGCCAGCAATCGCGGGCCGGCTGGTCCGCCAAGTCGATTTTCGAAGGGGGCGCTATGCCCCTGATCCGCCGCGTGCCCAAACGCGGGTTCCACAACGCCTTCGCCGTGCGGGTGGCGACCGTCAACCTGAGCGATCTCGAACGGGCGTTCGAAGCCGGCGCGGAAGTCACCCCCGAGTCGCTGCGCGCCAAGCACCTCGCCCGCTCCCGCTGGGATCAGCTCAAAGTGCTGGGCAACGGTGACCTGACCAAGAAGCTCCGCGTGTGCGCGCACCGGTTCAGTGAGACGGCCAAGACGAAGATCGAACAGGCGGGGGGCGAAGTCGTCATCCTGCCCGCACCGACGCCGGTGGCCGACAAGAAGAAGAAACAGCAACGCCAGGATGGGACCGGCACGTCAGCCTGATGGCGCCATCAGGTTGCCCACGCCGGAGGACGGTGGTGGTTAACTACTCGAACTGGGACGGATCGGCGTTATGTGGGAAAAACTTCGCGTTGTCTTCACGATTCCGGAACTGCGGCAGAAGATCTTCCTCACGCTGCTGTTCCTGGCCATCTATCGCGTCGGCTACTGGATCACCCTGCCGATGGTCGATCAGGGCAAGCTGCAGGGCCTGACCGGGGGCACCGGGAACCTGGCGAACATCATCAACCAGGTGGCCGTGTTCAGCGCCAGTGACCTGACGCAGGCAACGATCTTCGGCCTGGGCATCATGCCCTACATCTCCGCCTCCATTATCTTCCAGCTCCTGGGCAGCGTCTGGAAGCCGATCGAGGAACTGAAGAAGGAAGGGGAAACCGGCCGCAAGAAGATCAATGAATACACCCGCTACCTGACCGTCTTCCTCTGCCTCATCCAGAGCTACTTCTACGTCAAGTTCTGGCTGCTGCGCGAGTCGCCCGACGCCGGAAACCTGATCGCCGAAGCCTTCCGCAACGCCAACGGGACCCTCGGGTTCGGCTGGCAGCTGACAGCCGTCCTCACCATGACCTGCGGCACCATCTTCCTGATGTGGATCGGCGAACAGATCGATGAATTCGGGATCGGCAACGGCATCAGCCTGCTGATCATGGCTGGCATTCTCGCCCGCATGCCCGGCGCGCTGTGGGACTTGCTGGTCAACCAGGCCGAATTCGAACTGGTGGGAATCGGACCCGGCCGGATCGGCGTCGAGTCGCTGCTGATCCTCGGAGCGCTGTTCATCGCGGTGGTGGCGGGGGTCGTCTTCATCACGCTCGGACAACGGCGGATCCCGACGCAGAGCGCCAAGCACGTGCGCGGCCGCCGCGTCTACGGCGGTACGCGGCAGTACCTGCCCCTGCGTATCAACCAGGCCGGCGTGATGCCGATCATCTTCGCCAGCAGCCTGTTGATGCTCCCCGGCATGGTCTTCAACATGATGACCAGCTGGCCCATGAACGAAACCTGGTCCCAGCTGTTCCACTCCCTGGCCAGCATGTTCTCACGCGGTACATCCGTGATGTACAACCTGCTGTACATCCTGCTGATCTACTTCTTCTGCTACTTCTGGACCGCCATCACGTTCAACCCGAAGGAGATGTCCGAGAACCTGAAGGACTATGGCACCTTCATTCCCGGCTACCGGCCGGGTAAACGGACGGCCGACTACCTGGAAAAGGTCATGGTCCGCATCACCTACGTCGGGGCCGGCTTCCTGGCACTCGTGGCGATCGTCCCCACGATCATCTCGAGTTCGCTCGGCGTCAGCTTCGCCGTCGCGAGCTTCTACGGCGGAACCGGCCTCCTGATCGCCGTGAGCGTGGCCTTCGACCTGGTGCAGAAGATAGACAGCCACCTCGTCATGCGGAACTATCGAGGGTTACTGGAGGGCTAAGCCGGCGTGCCACATCCCCGTTCGGTCACGGCGCGGCTCGATTTGTCAAGAACGGGGGAGGAATACTGCCAGCCATGTTTGTTGTCTTTATCGGTCCACCCGGTGCGGGGAAAGGTACTCAGGCCCAGCGACTCGTGGAACTGCTCAACGTTCCCCATGTCTCGACCGGCGATATGCTGCGTCAGGCCATCAGCCAGGGAACAGATCTGGGCAAACAGGCACAAAGCTACATGCAGGCGGGCAAGCTGGTGCCGGACGAGCTGGTGCTGGAAATCATCAACGAGTGCCTGGATGACCCGCGCCTGCAGAACGGCTGCCTGTTCGATGGGTTCCCGCGCAACGTCGAACAGGCCGAGGCGCTGGATCAACTGCTGGCCAACCGCAACACCCCCCTCAATATGGTACTTGAACTGCAGGTCGAAACCCAGGAACTCGTCCGCCGGATGCTGGCCCGCAAACGACCCGACGACACGTCCGAGACCATTTCGGAACGCTTGATCGTCTACAAGAATCAGACGGCCCCGGTGCTGCAGTACTACGCCGAACGGAATCTGCTCACGGCCATCGACGGGGCGGGCACGCCGGACGAAGTATTCGCCCGGATCCGGGCCGCCGCCGGGCGGTAGGTCCTACGAAAACGTTTGCCGCGGCCCTTGAAGGGTTCGGCGTAAAGGGTTTATACTCATACGCTTTGGCGATTTTGATGGGGAACAGTCATGAAGGTACGGACAAGCGTCAAACGGATGTGCGAGAACTGCAAAATCGTGCGCCGAAAAGGCCGCGTCTATGTGATTTGCACCAATCCGCGCCACAAACAGCGTCAAGGCTGATGTGCGACTCGTGGACGCTCACGGCCACTGTAGACTTCCTTTGTTGATCACGATCAGGAGTTTTGACTCATGCCGCGTCTGCTCGGTGTGGATATTCCCAACGACAAGCCGTCGGTGATTTCCCTGACTTACCTCTACGGGGTGGGACCGAAAGTCGCCCGGGATTTGTGTCACAAGGCGGGCGTCGATCCGCAGAAGCGGGCGCGCGAGCTGGCCGAGGACGAACTCGGGCGGTTGTCCGTATTGCTCGAACGCGACTACACGGTCGAGGGCCCGTTGCGGCGGCAGGTGCAGCAGAGCGTCAATCGGCTGCGGGACATCAAGTGCTACCGCGGCATCCGCCATCGGTTGGGCTTGCCGGTCCGCGGGCAGCGCACGCGGACCAACGCGCGGACGCGCAAGGGACCGCGCAAGACGGTGGCCGGCAAGAAGGGCGTGAAGGACCTGCGGTAGTCGGGCGGCCGAGGAACCCCGCGTTGCGCGCCGCGTCGGGTGATCCCGTGAAAACATATCGGTGCTGTTGAGAACCCCAAGAACAAGCTAGGAGTTAGCCGGCAGTGGCGAAGAGCAAGAAACGCAAACTTCGTCGGAACGTCACGGTGGGGATCGCCCATATCAAGGCGACCTTCAACAACACGACCGTGACTATTACGGACACGAAGGGAGATACCCTGTGCTGGGCGAGTGCCGGGACGAGCGGCTTCAAGGGGAGCCGCAAGAGCACCCCGTTTGCCGGTCAGTGTGCAGCGCAGCAGGCGGCCGAGAAGGCGGCTAAGTTCGGCGTGAAGGAGCTGGAGGTGCAGGTCAAGGGTCCGGGTTCCGGGCGCGAAAGCGCGATCACCGCGCTCCAGTCGGCCGGGATGACGGTGAAGTTGATCGAGGACGTCACGCCGATTCCTCACAACGGGTGCCGGCCACGCAAGAAGCGGCGCGTGTAGGAAATGCTCGGACCACAAGACAGCTGGCCCGAGCGGTCCCGGTGGCCGGGCGTGCGGCGAGGCGGCTGAAGTTACGCTTTCAACGGAGACTACCGATGCATATTCGATGGCGTGGGTTGGAGCTGCCGAGTATTGTCGATTGTGACGCCAAGACTCTCACGTCGACGTATGGCAAGTTCACAGCCGAGCCTTTCGAACGCGGTGTTGGAGTGACCATCGGCAACAGTCTGCGCCGCATTCTGCTGTCGAGTCTGGAGGGCAGCTCGGTAACACAGATCAAGATCCGCGGTGCACAGCATGAATTCACCACGATTCCGGGGGTCCTGGAGGACATGACGGATATCGTGCTCAATGTCAAATCGCTGGTCGTCAAGAACCACAGCGATTCGACCCGGGTAATCACCGTCGAGAAGGACGGGCCGGGCCTGGTAACCGGCGCGGACGTGCAAACCGATGCCGACGTCGAAGTCATCAACAAAGACCATGTGCTGACCACCTTGACCGACAAGGTCCCCTTCATGATGGAGATGGTGGTGGAGAACGGCCGCGGCTACGTCCCGTCGGGTGAACACAGCGTGGGAGACCACGAGATCGGCATTATTCCGGTCGACGCCGTGTACAGTCCCTGCACGCGCGTGCGGTTCCAGATCGAAGAGACGCGCGTGGGGCAGAAGACAAACTATGACAAGCTGATCCTGGAAATCTGGACCAACGGCTCGATCAGCCCCGAGATGGCTCTGGTCGAGGCCGCCAAGATCCTCCGCAAACATCTCAATCCGTTTGTGCAGTACGCCGAACTGGGACACCGCGTCCACTCCGCGGTCCGTTCGGGGGTCGGCACGGGCGATGCGGCCCTGGAGGCCAAACTGAACATGAGCCTGGCAGAACTGCACCTGTCGGTGCGGGCCAGCAACTGTCTGGAATCGGAAAACATCAACACTGTGCGCGACCTGGTGCAACGGACCGAGGATCAGCTGCTGGAAGTTCGCAATTTCGGCGAAACCACGCTCTCCGAGGTCCGCGACCGGCTCAAGGAGCTCGGCCTGCATCTGGGCATGCGATTACCAGGTCACCACTCGATTATCTAGTTGACGAGAAGCCATGCGACATCGAAAACGAGGCCGCCATTTCGGGCGTTCATCCAGCCACCGCGTAGCCATGCTCCGCAACCTGGCCAGCGCGCTGTTTCTGACCGAGCGCGACGCTGAATTCGATCCGAATCCCCCCAAGGTCAAGGGGCGGATTGTCACCACCATCCAGAAGGCCAAGGAAGTCCGGCCGCTGGTCGAAAAGTGCATCACCATCGCGCGCCGAGCGCTGGTGCACCAGCAGGCCGCGCAGCAGTTCGGCACTGACGCCGAGCGGGGCACCGATGCGTGGAAGGCCTGGCGGCGCAGCAGCCAGTGGCAGGAATGGTGCGCGGCGCGCGGACCGGTCGTGGCAGCTCACCGCCACCTGCTGCGGTTACTGCGCGACAAGCAGGCGGTGCGCGTGCTGATGGCCGACGTGGCCCCGCAGTTCGAGAGTCGTGAGGGAGGCTACACGCGGATCCTGCGGCTGGCCAAACCGCGTCTGGGCGATGCCGGCACGCGGGCTATCCTCGAGTTCGTCGGGCGGCACGATCGCACCGCACAGCCCAGCCAGCGGCCGGCGTTCGAGGACGCGGGGGAGACGACCCCCAAGCCCCCCACCGCCACGGCGGCTGCTGAGACGGCCAACGACAACGGCTAGCGGCCGGTCCCCCGCTCGGTCGGTGCAGCGGATCAGGGAGGTTCCATGCTCCCAGTGCAGCGCCCTGGATTCGATTTCACGTTCCACGCGCGACGCGTCTGTCAGGACATGGTCGCGCGTCTGCCCGAGTTGGCGCATGTGGATCTGACGCGCGTGGCGGTCAGCTTCACGCAGGCGCGCAAACCGGGGCCGTACGGCCTGTACGCCTCGCTCACTCCCCTGCGTTTCGCCCACGGTGCGCGGGTCGAACGGCGGCGGGGACGCTACTACCGGTCCCAGATGCTGTGCGACGCCCAGGGACGCGAAATGCTCTATATCCTGACCTTCTGCCTGCCGCGGTTCATGGATCTCGAGTTCCGGGAGAAGCTGGCGACCATCCTGCACGAACTCTGGCACATCGGGCCGCGATTCGATGGCGACATTCGCCGCCATTCCGGACGCTGCTATGTACACAGCTCGTCGCAGCAGCACTACGACTCGGTCATGTTCCGGCTGGCCGAACGCTGGCTCGCGTTCGGTCCCGACCCGGCGCTGACCGCCTTTCTGCACGGCCGTTTCGAGGACCTGATCCGGCAGCACGGGCGCGTCTACGGACTCAAAGTCGCTCGCCCCAAACTGCTGCCGATCACGGCCGAAGAAGCGCACGGGCTCGGGCACTAGACGCGCAGCTCCTGCGGGCGGTGACAAAACAGATGAGATGGCCCTCTAACCGTGCCCCCCGGGTCAGCCGGGAAAGAACGGGGGGAGCAGCCACGCTGATTCCCCCCACAGACCGCCCCCAGAGGCTCGGGCGGCGCCATCGCCGGCCGTCTCGCTCTTGACGCCTGCCCCTCGTGCCTTTACCGTTAACATTCTGTTGGCCACACCATCGAGACCAATCTGCGGGAATGGCGGAATTGGCAGACGCGCTAGGTTGAGGGCCTAGTGACCGTAAAAGGTCGTGCAGGTTCAAGTCCTGTTTCCCGCACTTGTAAAGCCCTGTAATAATATAATGAGCTGCAATGTGAAGTGCTTGTGTCAATTGCGTTAGGTTTCTGCCTAGCGTGCCGGTATCGCGCCCTCCGCCGTGCCGCCCAACCGCCGCCTTTCCCTTCCCATCTAATGAGTTCTTGGGCCGTCTCCACGTGACACTTCTCGGTGTGCAGCTTCCGCCACAAGTGGCGTCAGTTGAAGGAGACAGGTGCGTCGCGATGATACCGTCATCGCCGCTCGGACCGGGGAACCGCGCGCGAGAGGCATGCCGCGCATTCGCGTAGCCCAGATTGTCATGGATTACCTCGCCCACGGCTGGTCCACCGATGAAATGTGCCGACAGCATTCGTATCTCCTGCCTGCCGAGGCCCACGCCGCAATGGGTTACTACTTTGACCATCAGTCCGAGATCGATACAGAGATCCAGCAGGAGCTGTCTGCTGTCGAGGACGTGCGGCGCGATCTGCCAGATGCTCCTGCCATAGTCCGGCTGCGTGCCCAGGGGAGACTCTAGTCATGGCCGTGGGACTGTACATGGACGTACACGTGCCCCAAGCCATTGCTGTCGTTGGCGGCCGGTGGCTGGTCCGATATCGCGGAGTGGCTGGCCGGATTCGCGATGGG
>DAISIS010000173.1:0-10444 GCA_036821925.1 Pirellulaceae bacterium | reverse complement strand
GAAGTCCCGGGTGTCCCGGCCGGCCGCCCCGCCGACGTCCAGCACCCCGCCGCCACCGCCGCGGCAGCCGGCCCCCGACTCGCCGGTCCCCGCCGCCTCGAGGAACGTCGACTTTCTGTCCGAGTTGCCGCCGTCTGCCGGCGCTTTGGACAGCGGGGGTTGGGGGGGAGGACGCCGCCGGCCGCCCGCGCAGCGCAGGCTGCAGAAGACCAGCGAGTGGGATTCCATGTTGCTGCTGGCCGGCGGCGCGTCGCTGGGAGTCATGCTGGTGATTGGCGCGTTTCTCTACCTGTCGCTGGTGCGGGGAGCGGCCGAGGAACTCTTCGCGGCGGGGCAGACAGCGTACGACGAACAGTCCTATGCGCAGGCGATCCGGCTGTACGATGATTTTCTCGAGGCACACCCGGATCACGAGAATTCCAGCCTGGCGCGGGTGCGGCGGGAGATGGCGCGCCTGCGTCAATCCTACAGGAACCCTGATCAGGGCATGAAGGTGGCGCTCGAAGTCCTGCCGCAGATCGAACAGGAGGAGGCGTTTCCGCAGGCGCGCGAGGAGCTGGCCAGCATGCTGCCGCAGATCGCCGGCGGGTTCGTCGCCGCAGCCCGGCGGTCCAAGGACCCGGCCGAGCAGGAGCAGCTGCTCCAGAAAACCGCGGCCGCCATGGTGCTGGTCGACAACCCCGAGTACATCCCGTCCACGCTCCGCAAGTCGCAGGCGACCACGATCGAGTCGATCACCGAAGATATGGCGCGCGTGCGCCGCGAGATCGATCGTGTGCAGCACCTGGCTGCCACGATCCAGACGATCCAGGCGGCGGCCGCATCCGAGGAGACGACTGCGGCCTACGCGGCGCGCCAGGAACTGCTGGACAAGTATCCGGGGCTGGACACCGACGAACAGCTGCTGGAGGCGATGCTGAGGATCTCCGACAAGGAGCGGCAACGCGTGCAGCTGGTGGAAGAGCCGCTGGCACCGGTGGCGGATGATCCGGCCGCGCAGCTGCCGCCGCACGCCGTCCTGTCACATCGCACCGGCCAGGCGATTGCCAGTGTGATCGGCCATGTCGTCTACACGCTGGCGGACGGCTGTGTGTTTGCCGTCGATGCTGCGACCGGCGACGTCCTGTGGCGCCGGTTTGTGGGGTTCGAGACCACGCTGCAGCCGCAGCCGGTCGCGGGAGCCGTGCCGCAGTCGGATGCGCTGGTCGTGGATCAGCGGCGGCAGGAGCTACTGAGGCTCGAGGCGAAGAGCGGCGGACTGGTGTGGCGGCTGCTGTTGGCGGAACCGTTTTACGCGCCGCTGGTGGTGGATCAGCGGCTCTTCGTCGCCGCCGCCTCCGGCAAGCTGTTTGTCATCGACGCGGCCACGGGGCAGGTGGACCGGCACGTGAAGATTCCGCAGCCGCTGGAGGTTGCTGCCGCGCCGGGGGTGGGGCGGCCGCAGCTGTATCAGGTGGCGGAACAGGACAATCTGTATGTCCTGTCGACCGACACGCTGGAATGTCGCGAGGTGCTGTACCTCGGGCACAAACGGGGCACCGTCACGGTGCCGCCGGTGATGGCGCTGGGCTATCTGTTCGTCGTGGAGAATGCCGGCCCCGACTTCTCTTACCTGCACATCATCGCGACCGACGAACAGGGACTGAATCTGAAGGTGGCCCAGCAGAAGATCCGGCTGCGCGGGCAGGTGCTGGTGTCGCCCGTGGTGGGCCAGCGCCGGGTGATGGTGGTGACGGACCGGCGGGCGGTGGAATTCTATGAGGTGGATCCCAACAACGCCTCCGGCACCCCGGTGATGCCGTCGGTGCAGCTCAACGCCACGGCTGAGGCCCCCACGATCAGCTATCCACTGGTCGAAGGTGGCTACGCGTGGGTCGCCAACAACCGGTTCACGAAATACCAGGTGCAGCCCACCACGGGCAAGCTGCCCGCCGAGTGGGTGCTGGATGAGCAGGATGTGTATGTGGCGCCGCTGCAGCTGGTGCGCGATGTGGTAATCCACGTCCGCCGGCGGCAGAATGCGCCCGGGGTGACGATCGCCGCGACCCGCACCAATGACAAGGATCCGTCATGGCAGACCGAGGTGGGGGTGCCCGCCCGCGGCGTGTTCGTTGGGGGGGAGACGATCGAGGTCGTAACGGCGCGCGGGCGGCTGTTCCAGGCCACCGCAGCCGATTTCGAGCGGCGCATGCTGGGAGTCGCGCAGGCCACGGTGGTGCGTGACGAACGCCTCGTGCTGGCGCTGGAGGAAGCCATCGATTGCGGCGATGGCCAGTGGCTCTTCGCGCCGCCGCAGGGGTACAACCAGTTCGTCTTCTATCGGCCGGGGAGCGGCGAGGACGCGTTGCGGCTGCTGACCCTCACCGTCCCGCTCGGCGCGGCGGCAACGGCGCCGGTGCCGTTCGCCGGCGGCCTGCTCGTGCCGCTGCACGACGGCACGGTGGTGCTCATCGACCCGGTCAGCGGCGCCGAACAGCTGGGGGCGTTTCACCCGCAGACCGAGCTGGGAGTGACCACGAACTGGAATCGGCCGGTGGTGCTTGGCGGCGGCCAGGAGTTCGTCATCGCGGACAATCGCCGCCGCCTCTTCCGTGTCGGCATCAAGCAGGGGGCCGGGAAACTGCTCGACGCGCTCCAGGAGCAGTCGCTCGAGGGGGAGGCGGTGGGGCCGTGGGCGGCTGCGGGACAGACGTGCTGCGGCGTGATTCGCTCAAAGGCAGAAGACACGGTCATCGCGTTCGCGCTCCCGGCGCTCGACGCCCTCCAGAAACTGCCGCTGTCCGGGCGGCTCGCGTGGGGCCCGCAGCGCGTGGGCGAGAACGTGATGCTGGCCACAGAAAAGGAACTGCTGTGCCTGGACGCAACCGGCCGGGAAGTCTGGCGGACGGCGTGGGATCACGGTCCCGTGATTGGCCAGGCGCTGCCGGTCGATGCGCACGTGTGGCTGAGCGCTGCCGGCGGATCGCTCTGTCGCGTCGATGCGGCCACGGGCGCCGTGGCGGCGACAGTGGAGGTGGGCGAGCCGCTGGCGGCGGGCCCGGTGCGCGACGGCCAGCAGCTGCTGGTCGCGGGGCACAGCGGTGTGCTGTTTCGCGTCAGCTCGACGAGTCCGTGAGGTGAGCGGCATGAAGATGTTCCAGGCGTGGGAGGAGATGGGCACATGCCCGCGCGGTCCTGACCGCAGCGGGAGAGGGCAGCTGACGCCCGCCATGCGCTGCGCGCGGCGGCTCGCCTCCGCGCTGGTCGTGGCTGGGCTCCTGGTCGCACTGGCGGCGGCCCAGGAGGTGGACGAGGACGACGACGAGGAGCATGGGACGCCGCAGCCGCCCGTCGCGACAGCACTGCTCGACCGCGATCCGTTCTTCCGATTGACACTTACCCCGGCAAACAACAGCGTCGTGGTGGAGATCCTGCCGCTGGACAACGTGCCGGTCAATCCCAAGCCGACGGATCGGCTGCGCTGCCGCATGGTGCGGCATCCCGAGCAGGAGTATGAGGTAGCCTGGGAGCACATCGCGAAGCTGCAGACCTATCAGCAGCTCGTGTTTGACGAAGCCCAGCAACTGGTTCAGGAGAAGAAGTACAACGAGGCTTTTCGCAACTACGACTACCTGCTCAAACACACGACGCCCACGGCGGGGCTGCGTTTGGCCGTGCTGGAGTACCTGCTGCTCAATGCCGACGCGCTGCTGACGGAGCAGGAGACCGATCACGCGTTGGCAGTGCTCGAAGAGCTGTTGCGGCGCGACCCGGACTTCCGCCAGGCGGAAGTGAACGAGAAGCTGACGCGCGCGGCCGACATGCTGATCCGCCAGGAGGTGGATCGAGGCAACCATGCGCAGGCGCGGGCGGTGATGCTCAGCCTGGACTCCCGGTACGGCGTGGAGCGGATCGCGTCGCTGGCCACGTGGCGGCAGCAGTTCGTGGAGCAGGCGGCGGAGTTGAAACGCCAGGCCGAACAGCAGCTGGCCGCCGGTGCCCTGCGAGATGCGGAGCGGTTGAGTCGGCGCATGCTGGCAGTCTGGCCCGAACTCCCGGGCGGCGAAACGCTGCGGCAGGAAGTCGTGCGGCGCTACCCGATGGTCATCGTCGGCGTAGCGGAAGCGGCGTTGCGGCAGGATGCGACCAGCATCGACAGCTGGTCGGCGCGCAGAACCGGTCGCTTGACCCAGCGGACGCTGCTCGAGTTTAACGGCGCCGGGCCGGAAGGTGGCCAGTATCTGTGCGCGTTTGGCACCTACTTCCAGAGCGACGACCGGCGCGGACTGACCCTGGAACTCAACCCGTCCCCCGTGGCCGCGGTGCTCGATGGCTACCACGTGGCCCGGCAGATCGCGGCCATGGCCGACCCGGCCTCGCCCGCGTACCAACCGACCTGGGCGGCGCTGGCGCAGAGCGTGCGTGTGCGCGACATTTTCCAGGTGACGATCGACTTGCGGCGCCCCCATGTGCTGCCCGAGGCGTTGCTGCAGATCCGGCCGGATGCGCCGCCCGACGAGCCGGCCTCCGCAGCCCCCGGCGACGGTCCGTTCGCGGTGGACCGCGGCGACGACGGCGATCAGCATTTTCTGGCGCGACCCCACTACCAGTTCGCCTACGACAACCATCCGCGCGAGATTGTGGAACGGTATTTCGAGACATCGGAGCAAGCGCTCGGTGCGCTGCGGCGCGGCGAAATCGATGCCGTGGACTACCTGTTCCCCGATGACGCTGCCCGGCTCGTCGCCGACGACACGCTCCAGGTCCATCCCTACGCCCTGCCCACACTCCATGTGCTGGTGCCGCACCAGCAGAACCAGTTCACCGCCAATCACACGTTTCGACGCGCGCTCGTCTACGGCATCAACCGGCAGGCGATTCTGGAGTCGGAGGTGCTGGGGAACCAGAAAGTGGCGGGCTGCGAGCTGATCAGCGGGCCGTTTCCGCGCGGCACGCGCGACAACGATCCGCTGGCCTATGCCTACGACCCGCGCATCACGCCGCGTCCCTACGATCCGCGGCTGGCATCGATCCTGCACACAATGGCCCGCCGCGAGCTCACCGAACGGGCGCAGAAACGCGGGGAGGATGTCCCCCCGGAAACGCGCATCGTGCTCGCGTACCCGGCCAGCCAGCTGGCACGCGTGACCTGCCAGGCGATCAGTCAGTACCTGTCAGTGGTGGGGATTGCCTGTGAGCTGCGGGAGCTTGCGGCCGCGCCCGCTGCCGATCCGCTCGCCGACGTGGACCTCGTGTACAAGCAGGTCGCGATGTGGGAGCCCGTGGTGGATGCCCGGCGGTTGCTGGCACCGCAAGGTGTGGCCCAAGTGGGGAACGAGTACGTCGGCATGGCCTTGCGGCGGCTGGATGCCGCGAAGAACTGGCGCGAAGCGCGCGAACGATTGCACGAACTGCATCGGATCGTGGACGAGCAAGTGGCGATCATCCCGCTGTGGCAGACGGTCAATTATCTGGTGCACAGCCGGCGGATCAGCGGCGTCGGGCCGCATCCGCTGACGCTCTACCAGGACGTCGAGCAATGGCAAGTGACAGAGCCTGTCAGACAAGAGTAGACGATGAACGTGGGACTGAGCGAACGGGTACCGGGTGCGGCGGGCGGGACGAACCGCCGGTCAGCTCGGATCACGGCGATTGTCGCCCTGCTGTGGGCTGCGGCGGCCGTGGCCGTGTGGCCTGCTGCAGTGCGGGGGCAGGATTCCTGGGAGTACACGCCGTATCAGATCCGGGTGTGGCTGTCTGCCCGGCCGTCAGCGACGCTCAGCGCGCTCTGGCAGCGGCGGCTGGTGGACACGCTGGAGGTGCTGGCCCCGAACTATGGCGGTGCCACGTGGCGGCTGACGGCGGAGGTCGCCCCCGAGACGGTCGGCGCGAGCATGGCGGTCGCGTTTGACGAGCTGGACGTGGACCAGGTGCGGGCGGCTCAGCCGGAGGCGCTGACGCACGACAAGCTGGTGCTCCTGTGCGTGCAGGAAACGCACGGCCGCTTCACGCTCGCCTGCCGCGAACTGGACTGCCGCACCCGGACCTTCGGGGAGACAGCGCGCCGCGACGTGTGGCAGCGGGAGCTGGTGGCGCGCGTGGCGGCGGACCTGGTGGCCGAGTCATTTCGACCGCTGGTCCGCCTCGAATCCGCACGTGGCAAGAAGGCGACGGTGCGGATCTGCGGCGGCGGACTCGTGCACGGCGCGTCCTGTCCCGCGGCGGTCAGCGCGGGAGACGTGCTGCAACCGGTGGTCCGCCGCAATGATCGGACGGGTGAGCCCCGGCCCCAGGGCATCCAGGTCATTGACTGGACCTATTTGCTCGTGCGGGACGCTCAGGAGTATCTGTTGAACTGCGACGTCTACTCCGCCCTGCGCAATCCGCTGGGCGGCCGCAGTTCCGCGAGTGTCGAACGCCTGGCGCTCAAGGTCCGCCCGTTGGGCAGCCGCACGACCCTCCAGCTGGTCGACCGCGACCGGCCGACGGCGCCGCTGGAAGGTTACGAGATGTTTGCCAAGAAGCCGGTGGCCGACAACGGTGCCGAACCGAACCCGTCGGTGCGGCTCGGTGTGACCGACTGGCGCGGGACGATCGATGTGGAGCAGTCGGATCTCCCGCTGCGGCTGATCTACGTGAAGAACGGGGCGCATTTGCTGGCCCGCATTCCCATCGTGCCCGGCTACCGACCGCTCGAGCAGGTGCCTCTGCCCAGCGACGACAAGCGTCTGGAGGCGGAGGCGTTTGTGAAGGGCATGGAACGCACGGTCATGGATCTGGTGGCGCGGCGCGAGATCCTGTCTGCGCGGATTCGCCGCCGCGTGGCCGAAGGGAAACGCGACGAAGCGCAGACGTTGCTCAACGAACTGAAAAGCCTCCAGACCAAAGACGACCTGGAGATGATGCTGGCCAGCCGCCAGGCAGCGCTGGCGTCGCCCGACCGGCGGCAGCAGCAGCGCATCGACCAGCTGCTCTCCGGGACACGCAGTCTGCTGCACAAGTACCTCAGTCCCGAACTGCTGGTCGTGCTGGAACGTGAAATCAGCTCAGCCAACTACTGATCAGAAAGCCGAGCGTGATGCCGACCAGGAGCGAGACGGGGATGGACACGGCCAGTGCCACGGGGACGGTCAGGTCCCGCGAAGTGGTGTAGGGGTAGGAAAGTGCCAGGGGCGGTTTGCGGCGGCGTCCGGAGCGGATGCGCAACGTGTCCTGGCCGGCCGCGCCCAGCGGGTCAGTCCCCTGGGACCACTGGCTCGAGCCGCGACTCGACTCGAGCTCCTCGAGATCGTACGGCCCTTCGTTCGTGTCCTGCGCCTCGAATTCCTCCTGCCCTGTGGGCAGCGGCGGCGGCATCCAGGGGCTCTTGGTCATGGGCTGCGAGGGCAGCGCCACCGCATCACCGACCCACGGCTCCAGTCGCGTACAGACCTCCGCGGCCGACTGCGTGCGCGCTGACGGGTCCTTCTCCATCATGTCCGCGATGATTTCGACGAATTCCTCGCTGATGTCCGGATTGAAACGCCGCGGGTGCCAGGGGGTGTCTTCCAGGTGCCGCCGCGCTTTGTCCCGCGTCGTCCCGCCCGGAAACGGCACTTTGCCCGTGACGGCGTAATAGAGAGTGCAGCCCAGCGAGTAGATGTCGCTGGCCGGCGTAATGTCCCGGGGAGACCGGATCTGTTCGGGAGACAGGTAGTCGGCGGTCCCTACAATCTTGCCAGACCGCGGGTCTTCGTCGGCCAGATGGATGAATCCGGCCAGCCCCAGGTCGGACACTTTGGCGCGGCCATCAGGCGTCACCAGGACGTTGCCGGGCTTGACGTCGCGGTGGATCAGTCCCCGCTGGTGCGCATAGTGCAGCCCCTGCGCTGCCTGCCGGATGATGTTCGCCGCGTGCTGCGTCGAGAGCGGACCACCCCCCTGGGATCGGATGAGTTTCCGCAGGTCCATGCCGGGCACGTACTCCGTGACCAGATAGTACACCTGGCCATCGTGCCCGGCGTCGTAAGCGCGGACGAGGTTGGGATGGTCGAGCTGTGCCTGCGTGCGGATCTCACGGGTGAAATTCACGATCGCCTGGGGGGTGGACTTGTTGAGCGGCAGGACCTTGACGGCCGATTCACGCCCCATCATCTCGTGGACCGCTTTGAAGACCTGTCCCATGCCCCCTTGGCCAATGAAGTCAGTGATGATGTAGGGGCCGAGATTGAGCTTGCTGCGGCCCTCCTTGAGCTGGTCCGCCTGGTACGAGGTCAACACGTCCAGCTCGACCAGCTTGCCAGCCAACTCGTCGTCCGACACGTCGCTGGTCCGCGCACCTCCCGCACTGTTGCGGATGGAGGCTTCGACCCGATCCAGCTGATCCTGGGTGATCAGCCGACTGGCCAGAGCTGCGGTACGAAATACGGACTGGACGGTGTTGCCCACGACAAAATCACCTCAGACAGAGATCCTCTACTATTCTAAATTAACTCCGGTATCGACGCGGCGCCAAGCCACAGCCGCTGCGCGGCACGTGAATTCCCCGGGTGCTGGTACGCTACCCGCTGTATCCGGATTATTGAACACCGTACCGGTGCCATGTACGTGGGACGGGGGCGACAAGTTCAATGACGGCCGACCGCACGGGATGGACGAATCTCAGCTGCCGGGCGTGCAACGCGATCCCGGCCGGAAACGGGACGCGGCTGCCATACTGGCGATCGCCCACAATCGGCAGCCCGCGTGCGGCCAGCTGCACGCGGATCTGGTGCTTGCGGCCAGTCTGCAGGATGATCTCGAGCAGCACGGCGGTGTCGAGTTGACGCAGCACCCGGTACGCCAGCCGTGCCTCGAGCGCGCCTGGGGCAGCCGCGTCGCAGACCACCATTTTGTGTTGCCGTTCGTCCTTGCGCAACCAGTTCACAGCATCGGCCGCCGGCGGTTCGGGATGCCGCGGGACCAGCGCCCAGTAGGTCTTGTGTACCACGCGATCCCGAAACTGCTCGGCCAGACGCCGAGCCGCCTTGGACGTGCGGGCCAGCACGACGACCCCCGTCGCGCACGCATCGAGCCGGCTGACCACGCCCAGATAGACATTGCCCGGCTTGTGATATTTCTGCTTCACGTACTGTTGCGCTAGCGAGTACAGGCTGGGACGCGCAGCATCGACGCCCATCGTGGGGAGTCCGGCCGGCTTCACAACCGCCAGCAGATGATTATCCTCCAGGAGTATTGGGAACGGTGGATGGGCCATGACATGAGTGATCGCATGTGGAACAACGGACCGCTGATCCTTGCCAGCCAGTCTCCTCGACGACGTCAGTTATTGGAAGAGGCCGGATACGAGTTTGAGGTGATTGCGCCGGGTGAACAGGCCGAATGCGGCGTTTGCAGTGGTGAGACGCCGGAGGAACTCGTCCGCCGGCTGGCCCGCGCCAAAGCGGCTGATGTGGCGCGACGCGTTGCGCGCGGAACAGTGCTGGGCTGCGATACGGTGGCCGAGTGTCTGGGGCAAGTGCTCGGAAAACCGGCCGACGAGGCGCACGCGCGCCGGATGCTGCAACTGCTGCGCGGGCGCCCCCACCGCGTGCTGAGCGGGTTGTGCGTCTGGCGTCGGCCGACCGATGCAGTGCGTGTCAACGTTGCGGTGACCCACCTGCGCATGGCCGACATCTCGGACGCGGAGTTGGACGCCTATCTGGCGACCGACGCCTGGATCGGCAAGGCGGGCGCGTTTGGGTACCAGGACGGCGTACCGTGGATCGCCCTGCTCGACGGCAGCGAATCGAACGTCGTCGGCCTGCCGCTCGAACTGCTCCGCGCGATGCTCGCCGCCCCGGAGGCGGGCTGAACGAACAAAGCCGTCCACGATAAAAAAAGCCCCAGTGTGCAACACACTGGGGCTTGGAAGTCGAAAAAAACCCGGCGATACCTACTTTCACGCTTGTGGCACTATCATCGGCTCGGAAAGCTTAACTACTGTGTTCGGGATGGGAACAGGTGTGACCTTTCCGATATGGTCACCGGGAAGAAGCACGGCGGGCGGTCAAGCCGCACCGTGCTTGTTCGGTTGTATGGGTAGCAGGCACCACCAGCGTAGGCCGAAGCCGTCGCCGGTGCGCGTCGTTCGCAGAGAGTGTTGGATAAATGTGGCCAAGCTTTTGTCCGTTAGTACCAGTTAGCTGAACACATTGCTGTGCTTACACATCTGGCCTATCAACCTGGTCGTCTTCCAGGGGACTTTCTCCGCAATGCGGATTACGAAACCTGATCTCGGAGAGGGCTTCACGCTTAGATGCTTTCAGCGTTTATCCTTTCCGTAGTTAGCTATCCAGCCGTGCCGCTAGCGCGACAACTGGTACACCAGAGCTACGTCCTTCTAAATCCTCTCGTACTAAAGAAGAACCTCCTCAAGTTTCGAACGCCCACGGCAGATAGGGACCGACCTGTCTCACGACGGTCTGAACCCAGCTCACGTACCACT
>DAISIS010000172.1:0-10506 GCA_036821925.1 Pirellulaceae bacterium | reverse complement strand
CGCGTCCAAAGGCCTCGATCACGTAGGCATTCTGATCCGCGTGCCCATGACTCACGCCGCCGTAGGGGCTGCTCCGCAGCAGGAAGCTGATGTCCTGCTCCTGGTCGCCCAGCGCCGTGTGGAGCGACGCGAGGCCGACGGCCGGAAAGCTCCTGGCGGGCGGCAGCTCCCGCGGGTTCCGGGCCTCCAGATGCGGATCGTACGTGGCCAGACTGAGCGTATCGGTGCCGATGCGCGTCCCGGACGCCTCGGCGTACCAGCGGAAGTACGGGTTGGCCGTAAGCGTCGAGAAGACGTACATTAGCCCTCCCAAGCCGCGCGGACTGCTCGTCTGACCATCGCCGAACGGCCGGTGCTGATGATACGGCGTGGCCGTGTAGAGGCCGTAGTACGGGGTGTTGCGGAAGAACGGCTTCTGCATCAGGTCCACACCCGTGGCGGCCCGCAGCGCTACCACGTAGTGCAGGGCGAACTGCATGTAGGCGCTCCAGTAACTCGGCCCTTCCTGCCAGCCGCCATCGTCGCCGCCCCACGCCGGATAGGAGGTGTAGTAGAGGAGCGTAGCGTAGTCGAGCCAGTCGCGCGCCTCAGGCCACTCGTACACGAACGACAGCGCGCACTCACCGAGGAAACCGGGCAGGCGCCCGGCATGGCTGTCAAACGGCTGGCTCTCGAAGGGCAACTGCTGGAGATGCTGGAAGAACTGCGCCGCACGCGCCCGCATGTTCGACTCGATCCGCGCCCGCTCGTCCGGCGCGAACAGGTCGTACGTCCAATCGTAGGCGCGCGTGCCGCGCATCATCATCCACATCGGCGGCTCGTCATAGGCAAAGAAACTGGTGGGACCGTCCGGATCCCAGGTAAAGAAATGCAGCAGCCGCCGTTTGGCCTCGTCACCCAGCGTCCGGTCGCCGGTGAGCAGATAGGCCAGCGCGCAGTGTTCCATGGCATCCATCGGTGGGCGCGTGGTGCGCATCACGCGGATGGCCCACGGACCGTAGGCGGCCGGTTCGTCGGGTCGATAGCCCGGTTCGGCGACCAACTCCTCACCGACCGCGCGCCGGCAGCTGGCCACCAGTGAATCGATCGCCGGCTTGAGCGGACCGGTTGCCCACTGCCGCACTTCCGCCAACCGCTGCCCGGGGAAGAACAACCGCGGCCGCGCACGCGGCACACGCGCGATGGCCTGCTCCCAGTCCGGGAACGCGAACGGCCGCGCGTCGGGCGGGACCACGAACGGACGTGGCCGGCCGAAGATCGGGCCCGCGTCCGACTCGACACCGTACCGCCAGAACCACTGGCCCGGCGGCAGCGGTTCCGTGCCGGCAAACGCCGAGCGGCGCAGACCGCTGTACGTGCGCGTCGTTTCGGCTGCAAAGTCCTCCGCGCTGGATACCTGGAGCGTGTACCGCGCGTCCTTGCCGGCCGGCACCCAGATGAACGGCGGCGGCGTGACCTCCACGCGCTGACCGTCGGCCGGTGCGTAGGGCTTCTGGCGGGGACCGGGCGGCGCGTCGAGCACCGGTGATTCATCGCCCGGCAGCAGCGTCGCCTGGGCCGCTACCAGCCACAGGATGCAGGCCGGAACAGCCCAGCGCCAGCGGGATGCCTGCCGCCGAGGGGACCGGCACGCGGACACAGAAGTAGTCGCGGACAGGAAGTGCCATCTCACCATGGTGGGGCCTTTCTTCGCGAGCGACAAGCGAACGGGACCGGCAGCCAGTACCGGACGCCATGTTACGCGACCGGTGGCCCGTGTGCCACCACATGCCGCAGATCCCCCGGCGATCCCAGCCGCTCGTGCGCCGTCACGCGTGTGCGACGCGCGGGCCCGCAAGAGTCAGCGCTGTCCATCTCCCGCCACCGCTGGATCTTGTCCCATCCTGATTCTGTCTTCCAACGTCGACCGCCGGATGACTCGCCCAGGGCATGTGTCCCGGCGAGCAGATAAGGGTCGGTTGTTGCGGCATTCTGATGCATGCTGTGAGGGCGGCAGGATGACGCGGGGTACTTGGTGCTTGCACAGAGGTCGCGATTGCTTTCGATGCTGCCAGATGGCTAGCGGTCTGACAGGTTTTCTGTTGTTTGGGTTTCTGGCGGATTCACGAAACCTCGATGCGGCAGGTGGTTCAGACCGGTAACTCGCTGACGCTCGTTTCCGACCCTCCCACAGGGCGGGTGAAGTCGTTGTAGAGCATTCGTTGCAGGGCAGGCACTGCCAACAACGTGGCACCACAACGAATGGCGTTCCAGCCCATAGAGTCGAGATGCTCGTGCCGTTTCAAGTCGTTCTCCGCGAAGTTGTCGCGACAGCTTAACCGTCACGTCCTTCGGTTGCGGCTACTGCCGCATCCTGACGGCCGCAAGCGCTTCCTTGGCAGCCGACTTGATGAATCCGCTCGGGTCAGTTTTCGTCGTCTGCTCCAGGGCGGGAAGGCACTTGCTTGTGCCGATCGTCTTGAGGATCGCGCACGCCTCCCGCCGCGCCCGTTCGTCCTTGCTGTCCAACTGTTGGATGACCGCCGCCTCGGCTGCCGGGCCGAGGTCCTTGAGTGACTGCGAGGCGACCGCCCGGTCACCGAGATCCACGAGCCGCGCGGCGATCGGCTCGGCCGCTTCCGCTGCCTGGAGCCGCGCGAGGGCCTTCATCGCCGACTGACGCACCCAGGGAGACTCGTCTTCCAGCACGCGAATCAGCACCGGCACGTTGTCCTTGATCGCCCACGTCTCCAGAGCCTTGGCAGCGTCTTTGCGCGTGAAGCCGTCGTCCTGGTCCACGAGCAGGCGTTCCAGAGTCTGGGCCACCTCCGGATCCGGGTTCTCGGGGCTCTTCATCGACAGGTCGCGCAAGGCTCGGATCATGTGCGTGCGGTCGCCCGACTTCAGCGCGGTCAGCAGATCCTCCGTCTCCTGCACGCTCAGGGGAGTCTTGCGCTGGGCCTCGCGTGTTCGAGCCGCTTCTTCCGTCCTCGCCCTGGCCGCCTCGGCCTCCTCTGCCAACGTGGCTTGCTCCGCCTCGTCGAGCAGGTCATAGGTTACTTTCAGGGGTATATCGATGCTCACGCCTCCCTCGCGGAGCGTGACCGTCATCGCGAAATCAAGTCCCGCCGAGACCCCCTGCTTCGTATCGAACGTGTACTTGCCGTCGCCGGTGATCTCGAAAGGAGGCTTTTCGTCACTGGTCGCCGCCGCCCGAAACTCGTACTGCTTGCGAATCGTCACAAGACTGCCGGTCGTGC
Source organism: Pirellulaceae bacterium (assembly GCA_036821925.1). Taxonomy (GTDB): domain Bacteria; phylum Planctomycetota; class Planctomycetia; order Pirellulales; family Pirellulaceae; genus JAAYDI01. The sequence goes on along the minus strand of DAISIS010000172.1, from coordinate 7,267 downwards.
TCTCGACCGTGTACACGGTCCGCTCCCGCGCGGGCACGAAGCCTTCGGTGCTCGCGTCCGGGCCGAAGTGCGGTATTCCGTCGCGGATTATGATCCCTGCGTCGTTCTCGACCGTCCACGTGGGCTGGGAATCCTCCGCCAGCGGTTCGATCATCAGATACGACAAGTTGCCCAAGAGAAACGGAAGCTGAGAGGTCCCTTGCTGACGCGTGATGTAGCCCTGCCGGTCGACGGTCAGTTCACTCCAACTCATCGGGCCGTGCAGGCCCACCCCCGTGAGCGGCGAGAACGAGGGCCCCCTCCGCGGTCGGATCGGGCCGGCCGGCCCGATGCCCCGGGGACCCATTCGGCCGGGGCCACGCGGACCCCGGGGGCCAATTGCGCCAGCCATGCCGCCCGCACCCACTTTCGGTCGCCGATTCTCCATGAGGGTGCCCCGAAAACGGAGCACGGCCCGGTTCGTATCGACCGACACGGCGTGATAACTCGGGTTGCCGGTCATTTCGAGTGACTCGTCCCCCAAATCCACCTCGATTTTGACCTTGTATACGTAGTGTTGCCCCGCCTTCCAGTCATATCGCAGCCCGGTGCTCGTCCCATCTTGACTGCTCGGCCCCGCGTCGCGCTTGCTCGGCGCGCTTGCGCCGCGGTCTGGGGTGGTCACGGCTGGACCAGCGAAGGGATTCGTCACCTGGGATTCAAGATATTGGCGGTCCGGGTCGCTCAATCGGTCGATCGCGACCTCAATGACTTGGCCATCCTCTTTCTTCAGCTTGACCTTGGTACCGTCCGACTCCACCAACTCGGCCCGGATTGAGAACCGGCCCGTCTTGTCCTTCCAGGTCCTCACCTCAGCCGATTCCAAGCCCATGGCGAGTACAACGCAGAACGCAACAGCCGCGACCCTCATTGCGTCCCCCTTTCCGCCCGCACGGCGACAAGCTGATAAGGCCCTCGATGGGGCCCGACTGGTGTCGAGCGTACTCCCACCCGGAGGTTGCCACAAGAGTGCATGTGGTCTGTAACCCGGTATCGGTCTGGGACACAAATGGCCCTCACACCCGATTGAAGACCACGACTTGCTCAACATCGACCGTCAGCGTAATCGTAGTGCTCGGCGCGCCGTGCAGCAACAAGTACGAGCCGCCAGCCACCGCACCGACGGCACCTTTCCCAAGGCCCCAGTCCAAGAGTGCGAACTCGGCGTCATACAAATACCAGACAGCAGCACCGGCCAGGGTCATAGCCGAGGCCGCCGGCAACCGGCGCCACTCGCCCAGTCCCTCGTGGCCAATGGTCACTGCGCCTCGGCCGCACGCCAAGGGCGACACCGTTGCCCACGGGCGGTACCGGATGTTTCCCCAGATGATCCATTCCTCGCCGTCTCGATCGTCGATCAACAAATCGTGAAGGCCCCAACCGTTATCGCAGGGAATCTTGAGGCACATGCGGGCGCGATCGCTGCTCTCGCAAGGATCGACAATCTGTGCCAACTCCATCCCCGCTATCGTCACCACAGCGGCGAGATAGCCATCCAGACCCTGGACGCGCGCCAGCCTGAAAACGGGCGTCTGCCGGCCCAGGGCCAGAAAGGCGCTGTAAGGGTCACTGACCATCAGCCAGCGTTGACCGGCTCGCGCTTGCCATTTGACCGATAGCGGCGGGCGGGGTGGCAGGTCGTGGCTATCGGGCAGTTCCACGTCGTAATGACCCAGCCCGCCGCGCCTGCGGACGGCCAGATAACGGCGACCGGCCAGGGCGACCAAGCGGTAAGCCACCTCAGGACATTGATCAGCCACGAAGCAACCATTCTGCCGCAGCGTGAGTCCCTGGATCGAGGGATTCCATTGATCGTAAACGAAATTCGACAGAGTCAGGGTGCCGTCCGCCTCGACATCCAGCCGACGCAGGCCGTAGCTGCTTGCGTAAATGCCGGCGATGGCGGCCAGTTCTTCGTCGCTAGCTGGGACGGCCGGCAGTGTGACGGGTATCAGCGGCGCGGGAACGCTCGGGATACTCCCGCGCTCGGCCAGGGCATGGAGCAGGACGCGTTCGGCCAGGACGCCCGCGACGCTCGCCACATCCGAGCCATTGGTGAGGATGACGGCGACCGCCAGACGCTCGTCGGGAGCGACGATGAAGTAGCTGTGATAATGATCGGCATCACCGGCCTTGTACCAAGCGGTCACCCCGACCGCCGCCAGCCCACCCTGACGAACTCCGTCCCAGCCCAGGCCGAAGTGAACGTAGTGGTCCGTGATCGGGTTGAGCGGTAGGTGGATGGTCTGGTCCCGGCCCATCTCGGCCACCGCCTCAGGGGAGAGGAGGCACCGATCTCCCAGACGACCGCTGTTAAGGAACAACATCGCCAACCGTCCCATGTCGCTGGGCGTCGAAAAGAGGCCGCTGGCATAGACGTTCACGTATTCCTGCGGCTCGGGGCGGCCCGCCCGATCCAGTCCGGGGGCATAGCTGCCGGAATCAAACGGTATTAAGGCAAAGCGACTGTGATGCATGCCCAGGGGGCGCAGAATTGCCTGCTCCACGAAATCGGTATAGGGCTTACCGGTCACCGCCGCGATTAACAGTTCGATCAGTGTGAAGCCGTCGTTGCAGTAGACCGCCATCTCGCCCGGCGCGTGCTTCAGGCGCTCGTTAGCCAGCGCTTCGCGCAACTGGGCGGCGTAGCCGGCAACCGGGACCACAGTCAGGACGTTGGGGAAATGGGTGCCGTGCAAGCCGGACGAATGGTTGAGCAGCATGCGCACAGTGATGTCGCCGTAGGCTTCGCCGTCGGCCATGCGGAAAGCGGTGACGTAACGCACCAGCGGCGCATCGAGTTCGATCAGCCTGCGATCGACCAAGATCATCGTGGCAACTGCCGCGACGATCTTGCTGCAGGAGGCCATGCAGAAAAGCGTTTCCGTGGTCGGCACAAGGCCCTGGGTCTGATCGATCGCCCCAAAAGCCTCAGCCCACAGAACGTGCTGGTCATCGACCAGTGCCACCGTGACCGCCGACGTCTTGTGCCGGCCCTCGGCCAGTTCCTTGAGGATGGTGGCGCGCGCGTCAGCGACAGCGGCCTTGTAGACCACCGGCGTACGGCTTTCATCAAGACCGCGCTCGGATAGCCTACGCGGCAGCCGACCGGTGACGGGGTCGGTTGGTTGGTCCTTCATCATCGGCCCTCTGCCAGTCGGGGTCTGTCTCACCTCCCTGCGTCAGTTCGTCAAGGTAATCGGGCCTACCCACCCTCCGATCCACGCAATGCCGGGGGCGATGCGATGGTAAATTGGGCCGGTAGCCAGCCCGTACTGGCTGGCAGTAGACCGCGATTAACCACACCCCCATTGTGCCAGAAGTACTGGCCTTCGTAATAGACCTCCGTGCCGTTGCGGTGCCAGTCGTGAATAACGTCCGTTCAGCAGGCAGGCCCGCGATGGCGAGCAGACAGGCGCGCCGGCGTAGAACTGAGTGAAACGCACACCGCGCGCCGCCAGCATGTCCAGGCGGCGTGTATGGGTCTGCCACGCCGCAGATTCAGAGTAGTTGCTCGTTTCAGGTGCACTCAGCGTCGTCGAGTCCGCCACGGCCCGCGACGGTTTCGCACGCGAATATTGCAGCTCATGTCCACGGTCGGTATCTGTGGCTACGGCGCGGCAACCTCGGAGCAGTGGGTGGGCTGCGCGAAGGCGGCCAGCGGATGTTACGAGAAGGTTCGCGCCAACGGCATCGGTGCGCTGATTCCACCGCGAAGCGAAGAAGAGATGGCCGCGGAAAAGGCCCGGTCGCTGCAAGCGCTCGACGCGGCTCAGGAGGTCACCATCCGGCCGCACATTCTGCTGTGCGCTGTGTGCCAGTACGGCGGTGGTACGCGACCGCCCTATCCAGCGGACAATCTCCCGGAGCTGCTGGAACTGATCCTGACAAAGAATCCCGATCTGCGTATCAAGTTCGCCCGGCAAGCGGACTGGATGATGTGCGCGCCGTGTCCCCAGCGCGTTCCCGCGCTCAATGCGTGTGTCAACATCCTGGGTTCCGGCGGGCTGAGCAACGAGAAGCGCGATCTGGACATGCTCCAGAAGCTGGGGCTGCAATTCGGCAGCAGCATGCAGGCCCGCGCGCTGTTTCGGCTGATCTTCGAGCGAATTCCGACGACGCAGGAAATCTGTGGACGCGACAACGCCGCGCCGTCGGTCTGGTGGGACCCTTGCGGCGAGAAGAACCGGACACAAGGTGACTCGAACTACGAGAAGGGCAAAGCCGAGCTGATGGAGAAACTCGGACTGTCAGTGCCATAGTGGTGTCGCCGCGGTCTGTGTCACACCTGAGGTGACTTCGCTTCACGCCCGGGTCGTGTCATCTGTGTCTCTTGACGCAGCCTGCGATCTGCTTGAGGAGCCAGATGAGAGCGATCCACGGACCACCGATGACAAGTGCTGAGGCAGGCAAACAGAGAACAAGTGCAGCGACCGCGAGGGCGATGATCTGCAGCAAAGGTCCAAACGCGCCAGACTCGCCCGTGTAGCGGTCGTAGGATGGAACCTTGGTTGTGCGGGACAGGGCGCTTCACTCCTCTTGTGGGTAATTCCCCACAATTCGGGCTTCGGAGTGTCGCGCCGCCACAACTCGTGGCGGGATGCAAGATGTGCTGCCGACAGAAGTTACGTCCAGTGGAGCGGAAGGGGCTCGAACCCTCGACCTCAGCATTGCGAACGCTGCGCTCTCCCAGTTGAGCTACCGCCCCGGCGCTGCCGTTTCCGGCTGAGCAACAAATTCTACTAGACGTTGCCCGTTTCTGCAACTCGTCCGAGACATTCCTGTCGCGCGGCCATCGTTCGGGCATGGCGAAGGTGTGTTGGGTGTGTCACGGCTCCAATCCCAGGCTGCGCATGTAGGCCGCTTTCTGTGTGTCGACCCCGAGTTCCCGGGTGATGGCGTCCCAGGCGGTGACGGCGTCCTGGAGCGCGGCGGCCGTGGATTTGGCACCTGTGCGGGCGTCGTGGACAGCCTGATCCAGCGCGGCTAGGTAGCGCTGCCAACCCGGGATGCGCAGGCACGCCATGCTGCTCGGTTGGGACTGCGAGTCGCGGGCGACCTCGGCATAGCGCACACTGGCCTCGCGCGGCAGCGCTTCGTCGGTCCACAGTTCAGGGCTCCGGACGTGCGACTGGCGAAACAGCGTCGTGGCAGGACTCAAGGCGGAGATCCGCGCGCTCCATTCGGGGCCGCTCAGCAGGGCCAGGATCCCCGCCGCTTCGCGTGGCCGCCGGACGTTCTTGCCGACGGCCGCCAGTCGCCCGGCCAGGGCCGTCAGCGGGACGTGGCGCGACGTCTCGTCGTCGCCGCACGGCGTCCAGACCTGCTCGCCGAAGTTATACACTGCGTCCGACCCTGGCAGTTCCGCGAAGCCGACCTGCACCCCTTCGGTCAGCGGCAGCGGCTGGTTGTCTGTCGTGGCCCGGCTGGGCCAGCTGAGGACCATGCCAGATGCGCCTGCCAGGAACGCGCGCCGCGCCGCTTCTGGCGTGTACTGCCCAGAATCTTCGGGACTCGTCTGCGCGGCTGCCACCAGCTCGTCCAGCGCCCGGACGAACGGCGGACCGGCAATTAGCGGCTGCATCGTCTCGTAGTCAAACAACGTCGAGAACTGGCTCGGGTGCGCGGCGTAGGCGGCGGCGCGCGCCAACAGGACCTTCGCTCCCCAACCTTCCGAGAGCGGTTCGATCGCGGCGGTCCAAGGTCGATCCGCCGGCGGCGCGGCTGCGCCCAGCTGATCACGCGCCAGACGCGGCAACAGCTCGGCGTATTCCGACCAGGTCCGGGGGACGGGCAGCTTCAGCTGGTCAAACAGATCGGCCCGGTACATCAGCACCAGATGCGGCGAGCCGAACGAGAAGGCGTAGAGCTGTTGGCCCCACCGGACCTCGACCCGCCGCTGGATCTCAAACAGGTCGCGCGGCGCGTACTGATCGTCGCTCAGCGCCTCGGGCGACGGCACCGCCAACAGGTCGTGCTCCACCAACGTTCCGAGACAGGCTGATGGAAAGAAGACCAGGTCGGCCTGGAGCTGCCGGGCGGACTCTACCTCCGCGATCGACATCTGCTGCAACTGCAGCTCGTTTTCGAGCCGGGCCTTCCACTGGCGTTCCAGCACGGCGGCAAACGGTGCGTCGGCGACCACGACCACGCGCATCGGCGACGGTTTGGCCTGGGGCGCGGTCGAAACATCCGACTCGGTCTTCCGGTGGCAACCGGCCAACGCGATCCCCAGGCACACGGCGGCGCCTGCCACAACCGCGCAGCGATCGACCCCTCGGTGGTGAAAGCACGGCATCCGAAACTCCTCAGCATGGTCCCGGAGACTATTGTCGCATGAGTGACGCGTTTCATGAAGAGTACGCATTCTGCTATTCTAACGGTACCCGAGATCGCCACAGGATTCTGCGCAGGACGGTTCGAATGCACGTGAACGCACACGACACGCGAGTTGGCGAGCGGCCCGACCGGGACGGGTGGCGCGGGCAGGTCACCGAGCTGGTATGCATCTTCGCCCTGATCTTCCTGTGCTACGGCATGCCCCCTCCCGACGTGAACGAGGCGCATTACCTCGTGAAAGCGAAGCACTTCTGGGACCCGTCCTGGTGTGCCTCCGACGTGTTTCTCGACTCCGCCGACGCGCACCCGGTCTTCTACTGGCTCTTCGGATGGCCGACCTTGTGGGTGTCGCTGGCGACTGCCACCTGGTGTGGCCGCCTGGTGGTCTGGGCGGCGGTCACCTGGAGTTGGCAGCGTCTAAGCTGGTCGATCGTGCCGTACCGGTACGCCAGCGTCCTGACGGCGGCCTGGTTTCTCACGCTCAACGACACGTGCCAGCTGGCCGGCGAGTGGGCGGTGGGCGGGCTGGAAGCGAAGGGCGCCGCCTATGCGCTCGTGTTCTGGGCGCTGGGATCGCTGGTCCGCGGGCGGTGGAGCGGGGCGTGGATCGCGTTGGGTGCCGCCACGGCCCTGCATGTGCTGGTGGGGGGATGGAGCCTGATCGCGGCCGCCATCGCGTGGCTGTTGGCCGGCGCCGACCGCCCCGCGCTCCGCTCGATGTGGCCGGGGCTATTGGTCGGTGGCGGACTGGCCCTGGCCGGGTTGCTCCCTGCGCTGTGGCTGACGGCCGACGTGGATCGCGCGACGGCATCGACGGCCAACATGATCTACGTATTTGACCGGTTATCGCACCACCTGGTGTTTCACCGCTTCGCGCCCGACCGGCTCC
>DAISIS010000171.1:0-10542 GCA_036821925.1 Pirellulaceae bacterium | reverse complement strand
TACGTCAGCCGGCCGGCGGGCTGATTCAGATACTATTCGCCGGGCGCGTCGAGCGCCTCGCGCACGTTGACGACCAGGTACCGGTGCCCTGCGGGAAAGGTGGCCCAGGAGCTCTTGCCGGCGGTGTGCCCTTTGAACGTGACGATGTTCTCCTGGGTGTCGATCGCCGCAATATGGAACCGCGAAGCCGTCCACTGGTGAAACGGCATCACCTCGACGTCGTCCAGGTTCGCCCAGGCGAGGTCCAACTCGCCGGCCGTGAATCCAAAGCGATCGAAGCCTTTGTCCCCGGCTGCCGGCGACGGATCGCACTGCCTGGCGATCTTGTAGTAACCTGCCGCAGGCAACTGCGGCCGAAACCGGCGCTGGTCATTGACAAACAGCTGCGCGAAATTCCACGTACCGGCCTTCACGTCCGGCAGATTGGCATGCCATCGTCCCTGATCGTCGACCTGCCACTGCGTGATCGGTACGCCACCGCTGATCACCGGCCGCTCCGCGCCGTACGCCTGGTAGATCACAGGTGCCTGTTCGGTTCCCGAGTCGGCGGCGTCAAACGACAGCGGCGCGGCGAGGCAGTACAGGCCGCCCCGGATGGCGACCACAATCGGCTGGCTGCGGTCGGGCTGAGCCGCTTTCAGTGCGCGCACCAGCTGTTGCGCGCGGGGCAGAGTGGCGACAGGTCCGTCCGTACCCTGTTCGTTCGGCGCGGCCAGCTGGCCAGTCCACTGGTCGTTGCCTGCCGGAGCGACGAAGATGTCGGCGTCGGCGGCGGTCAGGCCGGTGGCTGCCAAGGTCCAGCTCAACAAGGCACCGGCACACGCGGTGCCCAGACGGCGAGCGAACAGTCGGATGTGCATGGTTTCCTCCTTCAGCGACAGGTGGGTCAAGTCGGGGGCATTCGGCAGCTGGTCCGGGAATGTACGCGGGCGTGCGTCCAGCCATCGTACCGGCCGTGCCCGCAGTATAGCACGGCCCGCGGAGTGTTTCATCACGGATGGTGGGGAGGGCGCGGGCCCGCCGTGAACGTGAGGACCGGCGCTGCGCCCGCGTGTTGATTCCCGCCGTGCAGGGCGGAAGAATTGGCCGGAGTGCCGCGCAGCGGACCGAGCCAGGCGAAACATGATGTCACACAAGCGGGCCGTCCCGACAGATCACGACCGACCCGAAACGTATCCTGTCTATGAGCAGGTGCAGCGGCTGCCGCTGGCCGGTGATCCGGAACCCGTGCTCTGCGGGGTCAAAGGCACCGGAATGGACACGTATTTCCCGGACGGGCAGATCCTGCACCACGATCTGGCCGGCCGTCTGCTGCGCATAGCGCAGCCCAACGTCCAGTGGCGGCGCGGGTTGTCTGGGCGGATGATCGAGTTGCGGCGGCGGACCTCGGAGCGCGGTGGCGGCCTGGAACGCCGCGTGCTGAGCGACGCGGAGCATGACCATCAGGTCCGTGCGGCGGCGGCCCGCATGCAGCAGGTGGCCGACGTTGCGCGCGGCCGTGCGGCCCCCTGCGGGCCGGACGCTGGCGCAACGGTGCGTCCCGCCGCTGCGCTGGGCGACCTGGTCACTGCCGCCGCGCGGTTCGATGTGGACGCGGCGCACCGCGATGTGGCTCAGTTTCGAACGTTGTACCACGACATCCCGATTCTGCCGCCCGACCAGTACTCGTCGCTCGTGCTGGTGGCTACCGATGGCTGCCGCTACAACCAGTGCACATTCTGCGGCCTCTATCGCGGCGCCCGTTACCATGCCAAGACTCCGGACGAGTTTCAGGCGCATGTCGCGGCGGCGCTGGTCTATCACGGCCGCTCGCTGGCGCTGCGGCGTGGCATCTTCCTGGGACAGGCCAATGCGCTGTTGGGGCCGCGGCCGTGGCGCGAGGAGATTCTGCGCGTCGTGCAGCACGCCTGCGAGTTGCCGTCGCCCGACACCACGGTATCGGCCGACTGGTGGCAAGGCTCGCTGTCGCGATTCACCGGCATCACGTCGTTCCTCGACGCCTTTGTCGGCGCCCGGATCTCCGCGGAGGAGTTTGCGGCCATGCGGCAATACAACCTGCGGCAGATCTACATCGGCATGGAAAGTGGTGCGGACCCGCTGCTCCGCTGGCTGCGCAAGCCGGCTACTGCCGAACACATGGTGGCTACCGTGCGGGCGGCCAAAGCGGGCGGCCTGCGGGTGGGAGTCATCGTGCTCGTCGGCGCCGGCGGCGAGCGGTTCTTTGCGGAGCATGTGCAGGAGACGGTCGCCGTGATTCGGGCCATGGGACTCGGGAAGGGGGACTACGTCTACCTGTCCCCCCTGGTCGCGGCGCGCGGCGCTCCGTACGCCCAGCTGGCCGCGGCCGAACACATCCAGGCACTCACGCCGGCCCGGCTCGCCGCACAGGAACAACTCCTGCGTCAGGGGTTGGCCACCGCTCCCGCGACCGGCGGACCGTACGTGGCGCGGTACGACGTGGAGTTGTTCGTGTATTGAAGAGGGCGGCCGGCCACCGCCCCCGGGTCGGGGCGCCGGAAACGCGGCCCTGCCCCCCCGGGCTTCACGTCACGTCACTTCACTTCCAGCGGCACGCTCGCGCTGTGGCTGTTGAACTCGGGGGCGTACATGCACTGGATCTCGGCCATGCCCGTCTGGTATTGGCCGCGATGCACGACGCGCGTGGAGTATTCAAACACGTAGGTTCCTTTGGGCAGATAATCGATGAAGAAATGGCTGGCGGTGTCGCGTGTCGACTCGTAGTAGGCCAAACCATCCTGGAAGCGGTAACGAGACAGCACATTGACCGGCTCTACGCCGCTGCCACGCTGGTCTTTCAGATGGACGTATTCCATGTCCCGATCCACACGCAGTTCGACCCGCACGACCAGTTCATCCCCTACGGAAACCGAACCGTCGACGGGGCGGAGTACGGGACCTTTCTCGGTGTTCTCCTTCACGTAGAGCTGCTTGACGAGCGTCAGGGGGGTGCCTGCGTACGGCGTGACTTTGGACATGTCCTCCAGGTATTGCCAGTGGAGGCTGCCCCAGGCCACGCCGGCATCCGTTTTGGTCACCTGGACGCGGCCCAGCTCCGGCTGGACTGCCTCCCCCACAAACCGCTGTTCGTAGAATCCCGTGCCTGCCTCCACCGCCTGCGGTTCGAGTTGCAGATCGCCGACCCGCACACGGACCAGGGCATCGGACGCGAGCAGGTCGGTGCCGCGCAGCAGCAGGCTGTAGATGGCATCGGCCGTGGCCTTGGTCGTCTTCCAGTCCTGCGTCTGCTTCTGCTTGAGCAGCCAGACGCGGCACCCCTCCACCGACTCGACGTCATTCATCACCTCGTCGAAGGCCTCGATCATCAGCGCCTGGGTCTCGATCGGTGCGTGGTACCACCACCAGGACCGTTCCGTGTCTCGCCAGAACATGCCCAGTTCCTCGTCGGTGACGCTGCGTTCTTTGAGCGACTGCATGATGTCCTGCGGTGTCGGCTTGTCACCGCACCGTTTGAGCGCGATGGCCAAATGGGCCTGCGACTGCCGGCAGCCCAGTTTGGTCCAGTACTGGCGCGCCTGCTCCAGGAAGTAGTCGACCGCTTCCTGGTGCGCCGGGGCAATCGGCTGATCGTCCAGGAAGAAGCTGCGGCCGTACAGGTACAGTGCAATCGTGGCGCTGAGGTTGTTCTGGTCCTTGTTCCCGTGTGCCAGGATCTGGCGGTACACCTCGTCGATCCACGTGTCCAGACGCGTGAGCGAACGGACGGCCGGGGCGACATCGAGGTCCACGCCCAGATGCCGCAGGCGTCCGAAGCCGGTGGTGATGTACAGTGTGATGTAGTCGTTGGGACGACCGCCGGGGAACCAGGGCCAGGAACCGTCTTCCGCCTGCAGCTCGACGATCTTCCGCAGGCCGCGCGCCAGCTCGTCCTGCAGCCGATTGGCGTCGAACAGGATCCCGACGTTGCGCCGCGCCTCGCTCTCCTGGACTGCCTGCCGCACCCACGGTGTCTCCTCCAGCAGGACGGCCTTGAGATCCTGATTCTTCTCCAGCGGGCTGTCCAGCGCCGCGGTGCCTTTCCACTGGTCGAACACGCGCCGGATCTTCGGATCGGCAGTGGCAATGTGGCGCGCGAGTGCGTTGGCATACAGCCGGTTGAACGTCTGCTCGGTGCATTCGTACGGGTATTCCATCAGGTAGGGCAAAGCCAGCACGGCGTACCAGGCCGGCTGCGACACCATCTGGACGGTCAGCGATTGATGGCGCAGCGAATCGGAGCTCCCCGATTCGAGCAGCTTGGTGAAGCGGAAGTCCTTCGTCCCTGCGCCGCGGATGGGCAGCGGCAGCGATTCGGTGACCAGCATCCGCCGCGACAGGACCGGCAGGTAGCCCTCTTCGCCGTCCGACAAGCGGCCGGTGGATCCGACCGCCTTGTAGGTGAGAAACCCCATGCCATCGGGAATCTGCAGCCGCCAGGAGAAACTCTGCGACTGCTGCGACGCGATATCAAAGGCCTGATCCAGGTTCACATTGCCCAGCTGCTGATCGACCGTGTCGAGCGTCCGGGCATCGGCCAGCGTCAGACGCACGGTGCCGGCCTGCCGGGCCGCCGACTGGTTCGTGACCTTCACCGTGAATTCGAGGATGTCCCCCTCCCGGACAAACCGCGGCGCAAGCGGCTCGACCATCAGGTCCTTCGACGTGACGACGGTGTCGGTCAGAGAGCCGCTGCGCAGCTGGGTGTCGTGCGCGAAGCCGAGGAACTTCCATTCGGTCAGCGCTTCGGGCATGGTGAAGGTCATGGTGACCTGCCCCTCTTTCGACACGGTCAGATGCGGGAAGAAGAAGGCCGTCTCGTTGAGGTTCTGCCGCGCGGAGACTTTGCTCAAGTCGATCGGCGGAGTGGCTGCCGACGCGGCGCCTCCCATGCCTCCCATGACTCCCATGACTCCCATGCCTCCCGCGGCCGGCATCCCCGCACCCTCCATCTTAGCGGCGGCCATCTGAGGTCGGGCGGCTTCGGCCTCCCCGAATGCCATGTCCATGATCTCCATGTTGTCCGCGGCGGCCGGTGCCGGCGGGGCTCCCGGTCCGCCAAACGCGGACAGCACGCGGCCGCGGCGCGCGATGCCGCGATGGAACTGCTGCGATCCGATGATCTCCGGCGGGAAAGTGCGGTAGGTCAGCGCGGTATCTTTGAAGTCGTGGACGAAGTTCCCCCGGATGCCAGCCAGCTGCAGCGCGCTGTTTTCGAACTCCGACTGCCGTGAGGAATAGTCGGAGCGGAACAGCCGCAGGTCGGGCCACCGGTGTGGCAGGTACGCATCGAGTGACGCGTCGTAGAGCGCGGCCACCATCTCCGCCGCGGTGGCGTCCGCTGCGGGACCGCTGATCACCGCCGACCAGGTCTGCTCCGCACCCGGTTGCAGCTTGGACTGAAAATGCTCCCACCGGACCGTCAATTGCTTGTTCGTCCACGGGACATCGACGCGGCGCGATTCCAGGTAGGCGCGGTTCTCGCGCACGAACGTCACATGCAGGGTGAAACCGCCTCGCAGGGCTTCATCAATGCTCTGTTCCACGGTGGTCTGTGTCGCGCGTCCCCGGGTCCAGTAGCTCTGGATGATCTGGCCGCGGTGTTCGATCTCGATAAACGCCCGCCCTTCCTCGTATCCAGTGCCCCACACGGCCGTAAACGTCGCGCCCGGCTCGACGCTCCAGCTGGGGGCCGCAACGAACTGCGGGATCTTGATGTCGAACCGGTCGGCCGTCGGATCGAGCACCGTCAGGGGCAGCACGGCAGTCACCGGCTTGCCAGCGCTGTCGGCCGTTTCGAGCGTGACCCGGTAAGGGCCGGCGGGCAACGCAAAGGACTTGCTCACGACGCCGCTGGCATCGGTCGCAAACGGCTGTTCCGCAGCCAGTTCGCCCAGCGGCCAGGCGTTCATATTCGACAGGTCCGGCTCGCCCACATCGCCGGTGCCGCCGCGCCGGCTGCCCGGCATGCCGGTGAAGTACTCCGATGATACGTAGGCAGACAGCGGCGCGCGGTGCACGCGCGCGGGTTGTGTGAGCCGATAGACCTTCACGGTCCCTTTGGCCGCCTGCGGCGCGCCGTCGAGCGACTGGGTGCTGATGGAGACGGCCACTTCTTTATCGGCTGCCTGCCACGGGGCGGCCGTCAACGAGGCCTGGAGCGAGGTGAAGCCGACGTTGACGGTGCGCTGATCGCTCCGCGTCTCTCCCGTGATGTCGGTCACGTCGGCATAGATCGTGAAATCGAAAACAGGCTCGTCCTTCTCGGACGCTGCAGGTGCGGGCCGCGCCATGAAGGTGACGCTGAACTTGCCGTCGGCGTCGGTGGTGGTCGCGCCGTGGGCGATTTCCTGGGCCTCTGCCTGGGGCGGGTTCCACCAGCAGCGCCAGTACCACCAGACGGGATACCGCACCTCGCGCACGACCCGGTACTTCACCTGCGCGCCGCCGATGGCCGCCCCGGTGTAGGCCTTGGCCGTCCCTGCGACCGTGGCCTCAGCGCCGAGCCGGGCGGGCTCCGTGGGGGTCGCGAGTTCGACCTTGAACTTGGGCCGCTTGTACTCCTCCACGTTGAACGCCGCCTGGCTGTTGTCGCGCGCCGCGTCGCGAATCTGCATCCGGCCCATGAGCCGGTCGCGCGGTGCGGTGAAGCTGCCACTGAACGACCCGACGTTGTTGGTGCGATGCTGCTGCTTGGCGATCTCCTGTCCGTTCACGTCCTCGAAGACGACGGTGACAGACGTGCGCGGCAAAGTCTGGTAGTTGTCCTGCTGCGGATTGACCGACACGCAGATGCCCTTGTACTGAATGGTCTGACCCGGGCGATAGAGCGACCGGTCGGTGAAGAACACGGTCTGTTCGCGCGGCTGGGGGTCTTCGTCGTTGCGGTACGCGTAGGGTTGGCTGCCCGTGGCCAGCATGTGCTGGCCGTGCTGCACCAGCACCGTATACGGTTCGTTCGCGGTGCCCGGGAGCCGGAACAGACCGTTCTGGTCAGTGCGGGTGCCCTGGCCCTCTGTCCAGCGGTGGCGCCGCACCTGGCGCTTGAGTGTCCACACACGCACCTGTGCTCCCGCCAACGGTTCGCCGGTGTCGGCGTCCAGGACGAAGCCTTCGGCCGGGGCCGCGCGCCCGCCCGTGCGGACCACGATGGCCAGCGGACTGACCCAGAACTCGCAGGCCAGGACGACGTTGTCTTCCGCCAGAAAATCTTCGTGCGGGCTGGCCAGCAACAGGTAGAAGCCGGGCGGCAGCTTGTCCGGCACCGGGTACGACTGGTTGACGGGCAGGTAGTCCTCGGTGGCGGGCAAGTCCTGCGACCAGGCGAGATCCGGCTGGCGGGCGACAAGTTCTTCGCGCAGCTGGGGGGGCATGGCGCCGGGCGAGTAGTTCTCCTGCGTCAGCAGTTTTTCCCAGTCGTAGCGCACGGCGCGGAAGTGCGCTGTTGTGAGGTTGCGATAATGCACTTGGATCGTCGGCCACGGATTGTTCCAGACGCGTTCGGTGGAGACCTGGAATTCCCGCCCCTCAATGGCGCGGATCAGGTTGTAGCAGAGGTTGCCGCCGGGCGTGTCAGGGAAGCGTTCCCACCCCGGCAGCGCCACTTGGCGAGCCTCCACCAGCTGCCGTTCGCTGCGCAGCACCTGTCCCCACGCTTCGCGCGCCCGGGCCGAGATGGGTTGGCTGTCCCAGCGCTGGACGAACTGCTGCAACGCGGCCTTGTACCGCGCATTCTTCTCTTCTCCGACGCTCTGGTTGTAGCCGAACACCAGCCGGTCGAACTCGGCTTCGGCCAGCGCTGTGGGATCCGCATCGGCCTGGTGAAACGCGGCGAGCTTCTGAAACAGGTGAATCGCTTTGATCAGGGGGGAGTCGGTGTCGGGCGACTCGATCTGCCACGCCAGGAAGTCGGCGGTCGGAGCGAAGATCGGGCTGTCGGCCTGGAGCACAAAGGCGTCCTGGACCATCGCCCCCGCCTGCTCACCCGCCGTGTAGAAGGTCAGCGCTTCATGGACCAGGAAGTCATACAGCGTGGGGCGTGCCGCGTCAGGCATCGTGCCCTTGACCAGCAGCGCGTCGAACTGCTCGATGGGCACCTGCTGCAGCGCCGCTTCACTGTGCAGGGCGGCCGTGAAGTGCTCGTCGATTTCGGCCAGGATCCGTGTCAGGTCCCACGAATTGATATCCTCGCCCGGTGGTTGGCTCGTAGCCGTGCGTTGCATGAACCGCCAGCGATTCTGCTGGAAGAAGTCCCAGTACCAGTGGCCGAGGACGGTCTCCAGGAGGGGCTGCGTGTCGTCCGGCAGGTCCGGCAGCACGGCCTCCAGACGCGTGATGCGCTCCTCCGGCTTCGAACCCTGAATCGTCCCTTCCAGGGAGATTTTCAGAGCGATTGCCTTGACCGCCTCGGCATAGTTCCTGGACTCCAGGGCAGACTTGATGAGCGGCTCGAGTTCCTGGATAGCGGTTTGGGGCAGCTGTTTGCCGATCGCGTCATACACTTTCTTCCACTCCGGTGTCTGTGGTTGCTCCGGGGCCGGACCCAGCATGCTGACGGCCGCCACGCTGCCGAACACGAGCAGGACTATCGTTCTCATCAAAGGAAACCTCCGAATCAGATCCTTGCCACCTCTCGAATGTCGCCGACCCCAGGGCAGCCGCCCCTGGAAGACGGGGCTGAACCGCGTACCGGACCGCAGCCTGCGTGACCAGCAGGTACCATCAGCGCGGTGCGGAATCGCATGGGCACACGCCGGTTCCTCCGCGCCTCGCCGCGCTGGCGGCTGCTGGGTGGTTCGCTGCCAGACCTATGACGCCGGGCCGTCGGCAAAAGTTCCCGCCTCCGCCGTTTCAGGGACGGCGAGCGCTGACATGATCGAGGTCTGCCGCCGCAATTCTACCACATTCGGCCAGGGGGCCTGACCCGGCCGCTGCCGCGCAGCGGGCCGGCGGCTGGCGGGCCAGGCGGCAGGAAAACGCCGCCTGCCGGGCGTGAGGCCGCGGCACAGACGCTCGCCGACATGATTGACCCAGTACCATAGACAGCGGTATGCTGGTGCACAGTTCGAATCTGGACACCGGTCCATCCTCACCTGACGTGGCCCACCAGCGCCACGCCCACCATCGAGCATCCGAGAAGGAATCAGCCCATGTCCAAGCAACGTACAGTCAACAGCCGGCGCGCAGTCAACAGCCGGCGTGGTACCACGCGACGTCGTTTCCTCCAAGACTCCGTACTGGCGGCCTCGGGTGCCGCGTTGGGCACATTGGCGTTGCACCGCAGCGTCCATGCGGCGGGCGAGGGGACGATCAAGATCGGCATGATCGGCGCCGGGGGGCGGTGTGCGGGTGCGGCGGCGGAGAGCATGCAGGCGTCGCCGGACGTCAAGCTGGTGGCGATCTGTGACCTGTTTGAAGACCGCGTGAAGGGGGCCCGCGAGGCGCTCCAGGCGGCGGCGCCCAACCAGGTCGCCGTCGACGACGATCACTGTTTCGTCGGTTTCGACGGCTACCAGAAGGTGATCGAATCGGCCGATGCCGTCATGATCGCCTGTGCCTCGAAGTTCCACCCCATGTACGCCGAAGCGGCGATCCGGGCGGGCAAGCACGTGTTCGTCGAGAAGCCGCACGCCATCGATCCCGTGGGCGTCCGGCGCATGGCCGCCGTGTGCGAGCTGGCGAAGACCAAGGGGCTCAGCATCCTGTCGGGGCTGCAGAGCCGATTTGAAACCGGCTATCAGGAGACGGTCAAGCGGATTCACGACGGGGCGATCGGCAATGTGGTGGCCATGCAGTCGATGTTCCTGCGCGGCCCGTATCGGCTGGAGCCGCGTCAGCCAAATGTGAGCGAAATCGAATTCCAGTATCGCAACTGGTACCACTTCCTGTGGCTCTCCGGCGATGACGTGCCCCAATCGCTCGTCCACAACATCGACCGGATGTGCTGGATCATGCACGAGCAGCTGCCCGAGTGGGCGTTCGGCCTGGGGGGCCGATCGGCCTCGTTCGGCGAAGTGTACGGTGACATGTTCGATCACCACACGGTCGTCTATGAATACCAGAACGGCACGCGCCTGTACGCTCTGTGTCGGACCCAGGCCAACACCTATGGCAACTCGGGCGACATCATCATGGGGAGCAAAGGGCAGTGCGATCTGCAGAACTGCGTCATCACCGGTGAAACCAACTGGCGCTTTGAAGGGACGCGCAACAACCCCTATGCGGCGGAGCAGGCGGCGCTGGTGGAAGCCATCCAGAACGACAAGCCGATCAACAGCGCGTTTCACATGATCAGCGCCACGATGATCGGCGTGCTGGGGCAGATCGTCTGCTACACGGGGCAGCCGGTCACCTATGCCGAAGCCAGCCAGGCCGACCTGCAGTTCGGGCCGTCACCGGACGAGGCGAACTTCGAGACGCCTCCTCCGACCGTCGCGGATGCCACGGGGAACTACCCGCTGCCGAGGCCCGGCATCACGCAGCTGATGTAGGCAGCGCAGGATCGGCGTCCGGCCGGGCGCTTTCCCA
>DAISIS010000170.1:0-10674 GCA_036821925.1 Pirellulaceae bacterium | reverse complement strand
CGAGCTCGCCGCAGAAATGTGGCGTGCCATCAACGTGCGACGTGTCTGCGCGGAGCCGCCAAATGCTTGCCAAGCACCGACGGCAGGAGTAGCATGCCGCTGTTTCTTATGTGTTAACCGCGCGTCGATTGGAGGCATTGCCATGCGTAACCGTCGCCCGGAAGTAGAACGTCTTGAGCCGCGGTTGGTGCTGGACGCGACGGGGCTTCTGCCCACCATAGAGTCATTGACCGCGCAAACGCCAGACGTGCAGATGGAACCGGTGTCTGAAGTCGTGTATCACCCGATGATCGTCGCAGGGAATCCCAGGTGGAAAGGCGAGTCCCCAAACGGTCCCGATTCGCCGTTAAAACGCGTGACGGAGGATTTCGCGGCGGTGGGCAGTCTGCGTGTAACACTGGGTCGGTCCACATATCTCTGCACGGGGACTCTGATCGACAGCACCCATGTGCTTACCGCCGGTCACTGTGTGGATATTGATAGTAACGGCACGATTGACGTCAAGCCCGAAGCCGTGACGTTTTATCCGGACGGCGATACGAGCAACCCAATCCTGGCCACGAGGCTCTATATTCACCCCGATTTTTCCGGCTTCAGCAATAGCGTGAACGACGACCTCGCCATCGTGGAACTCACAGTTGCGCCGAACGTGGACCCGATTCCCGTGTATGAGAAACCAGTGGGCGTCGGAGCCCAGTTACGGCTTGTCGGCTTTGGTGAGTCGGGTAGCGGCGCGACGAATTATGATCGCAAAAGCGCCAGTTGGTCCGTGAAGCGTGAGGGAGGCAACGTGATCGACGGCGTGGGCAACGATGATGAAGGAGGCCTCTACCCGGAAATCTACTATGCGGACTTCGATCCACCCAGCACGTACGGCATGGAGGGCGGTTCGTTAGGGAACGAAATTGAGACGACACTGGGAGCCGGTGACTCGGGAGGTCCGGGGCTGTATGACCACGAAGTTTTAGGCATCACTGTCGCGGCGGTGAACACGTTTGTCTATGGCGAGAAGACCGATCGTGGATGGGTCCAACCGCCGAAGTTCGGGTCCAAACTGGCGGGCATTCTTGTCTATCCGTACTTGACATGGATAAAGGGCGTGCTCGGCGTGCCGGACGGTGACTTCAGCAGCGATGGCAGCAGCGGGGCAACCGGCAGCAGCGGTTCAGGTGACCCGACGATCTTGAAGGTGAACTTCGAGCCAGGTGGCGCCTTGGAGAGCTTCACGCTCCTGCATGGATCGTTCACCGCGATGCCGCGGCACGGCTCCCCCGCGACATGGCCGGCGATCGACGGCAGTTGGACGGTCGACAAGTCTTCCTTGCCTTCCCAGAATGTGCAGTTTATCGCAGCCGAATTGGCGAGCGATGCTGCTGCGCGCTATCTGGCCCGGGATGTCGATGCAGTCTTGGCGGATCACGGTCAGTTGAGCGATCTGGACGAATTGCTGCCGGATCCGCTGGCCGACGAGGGGCTTGGTTAGTGCCTCGTCCCAGCCCAGTTGTGGGCCAGTTGTAAGGTTGGGTGCAATTCTCGTGGCCCGCCGGATTCCGGCGGGCCACTCTGGTCAGCCCCGACGGCCGCATCGCAGCTGCGATCCAAATTCGGTGTGACCGATCCACAGCGAATTGTGTATATTGGGCCTCGAGCCGCGCTTGTGGCGTGTGGGCAGCGGGTAGTCACTGTGTGGCACGTGTGATTTGACCGCGACTATATTGGGAGGGGGTACCGATGAAGACCACGCGCCGCTTGTCGATGGAGACTCTGGAACGCCGACTCGTGCTGGACGGTGTCGGGCTCAGCGCCGTGATTGTCTGTCTGAACGACGACGTGGCAGACCCGGAGGGGCTGGCCAAGGGATTTGTCCACGCCCATGGTGGTCAACTCGGACACGTCTACGAGTATGCCGTCAAGGGTTTCTCTGCAAATTTGCCCGATGCCGCTGTGGAAGCGCTGTTGAAGAACCCGCACGTCAAGCGGATCGAGCCGGATATCGCGATGGAGGCTCTTGCACAGTATTTGCCGACAGGCGTCGACCGCATCGACGGCGAGTTGAATCTGGTGGCGAAAATCGATGGGATCGACGAGCGCGTAAACGTGGACATTGCCATCCTCGACTCCGGCATCGACATCGATCATCCCGACCTGAACGTGGTGGGAGGAGTCAACACGATTTCGCTTACTTCCTCATACGACGATGGCTACGGACATGGTACGCACGTGGCGGGAATCGCCGCGGCGCTCGACAACGGGACGGGTGTTGTGGGGGTGGCGCCCGGTGCGCGGCTGTGGGCCGTCAAGGTGCTCAACGACCGCGGGCGCGGCAACGTTTCGGACATCATCGAAGGCATCGACTGGGTGACGAAGCATGCCGACACCATCGAGGTGGCCAACATGAGTCTGGGCGGCATGGGCGTAAACAAGACCTACCACGAGGCGATTCAGAAGAGCGTTGCCGCGGGGGTCGTGTATATGGTGGCAGCCGGCAACAGTTCGGCGGAGATCTACGGCGCTGACGGCGTATTTGGGACCTCCGACGACTACATTCCGGCCGCGTATCCCGAGGTGGCCGCGATATCGGCCTTTGCTGATTCCGACGGAGAGCCTGGTGAACTGGGTCCTGACACGAGCTGGGGTGAGAACGGTCAGGATGACGCGTGGTGGCGGATGAGCAACTTCAGCAACAGCGATGCGGCCAACGCGACGTACTATGGGAGCGGAACGGTCGTTCACCCGGTTGATTCCCCGGGGTTGGGTATCGACTTAGTGTTGCCCGGCGTGGACATCTACTCCACGTACCGGGGAGGCGGGTACAAGACGATGAGCGGCACCAGCATGGCCGCACCGCACGCGGCCGGTCTCGCTGCGCTGTACATCGCGGCCAACGGGCGGGCGATCGACGCGGACGGAGTGTACGCCATTCGCCAGGCGCTGATCGATGCAGGCAAACCCTGGGATGATCCCGACTACGGCATCTCCACTTCTGACGACTACTACTGGGGCGGCACTCCCGACGCATACCGGGAAAACCTCGGCTGGGCCGGGCCGCAGGTTCCCCCTGTTCCGGGCAATGTGGCGCCAGTTGCCGTGGATGACGAAACCACGACCGACGAAGATGCGGGCGTCACGATCGACGTTGTGGTTAACGATACAGATGCAAATGATGACGCGCTGGAGGTTGTGTCCGTCACGCAAGCCAGCCACGGTTCAGTCCTGGACAACGGCGACGGCACTGTGACCTACACGCCGGCTCTGAATTTCCACGGCGACGACAGTTTCACTTATATCATCAGTGATCGTCGCGGTGGAACCGCCACCGCTACGGTCACGGTCAACGTTACGCCGGTCAATGATGCGCCTGTTGCAGTGGACGATACCTTTTCGACGCAGCAGGATGTGACGCTGACGGTGGACGCGCCGGGCGTTCTGGAGAACGACAGCGACGTGGATGGCGACACGCTCACCGCCGTGCTCCTGGCTGGGCCCATCTCGGGATCGCTTACACTCAACAGCAACGGCTCATTCACATACACGCCGACGACTGAGTATACCGACACAGTCACGTTCACGTATAAAGTCATAGACGAGATGGGGGCGAGTGATTCGGCCACGGTGTCGATCGACGTCGTGGGAGTCAGCGACAACTCCATCTACGTCTACGACATTCGTTTCGAATCGAAGCGTGCCAACAAGGACTGGCGCGCCGTGGTGGAAATCCGCATTGATACGGATGGTGACGGTACCAACGACCTCCCCGCCGCTGGTGTCACGGTCACGGTGAATTTTGCTGACGTTGACTATACGGGAACGACCGATTCATCTGGCCGGTTCTACACCGCGTGGATCACGAATCTGAAGAGTGGCACATATTACGCCAATGTGACGAGCCTCTCGCTCGACGGCTACGATTGGAAGAGCAAGATGGACCTCGAGGACGATACCGACGATGACGGGCTTCCGGATGGCGTTCTCATTCGCTGAACGCTACGGGTTTCTGCGGATCTCGATACAGTTGACCACGGGGGCCGTGTCGCCGGCAGGTGCGGATGCTTTGGTCACCAGTTCCAGTTCCAGCGAGCTGGTGACGGGGACATTCGCAAATTCCAGGACGACCACCTTGTCCAGGCCGGCCGCGAGTGCGGCGATGTCGCAGTTCGCCCGGACGACGCTGCCCTGCAGCTTCACGTCGAACACGCGCTGCCCGGGGGCGTCGCCCTCGGGCGTCCGGAACCCGAGCCGCACGTCATACGTGCCGCCGGGCTGACCTGCTTCGGCATCTACGAGCGGGATCTGGCAGCGTGTTAATCCGCAGACTCCGGACGTGAACAGCCACGGGCGTTCGGTGCCGGCGATGGTGCGCCCTTTGAAGTCGTGGGCGAAGTAGCCCAGGCCAGGCAGTAGCTCGTCCTGCAGGTCGAACTTGACGCCGTAGTTCGGGAAGTGCGTGAAGGACGCCGTCTTGGGACTCGGATACGCGAACCAGACGGTTCCTTCGTCATCCTTCATATCGGCGACCGCTCCGAGGTTGAGCGCCAGATGTTTGACGGGGCGCAGGTCGCCCGGCGACACGTACACGCTCCACGGCTGTTGCCGCTGCGGTTTGTGTGTCATGGCCCAGGAGCAGCGGATGGGATAGGAGCAGGTGCACCCTGCGGACGCTTCCGGTGACAGCAGCAGGCCGCAGGCGGGGATCACGCTGATCGCGCAGCCCGGTCGATAGCCGCCGAAGATCGTCACTCCGTTATCCCGTTTCAGGTCGTAGAGCGCCGTACACGCTGAGCGGTAGAACAGCCCGTCGGCGGATGCGGCGGTGATCCCGCACGTATGCCCGGGGCGCAAAAACTCCCAGGGAACCTGCTCTCCGGTCACCGGATGATCGCGCATGACGATTTCGCCGGTATGCAGGTAGCAGGCCTGCGGCTCCAGGATGATCTTATCGCCAACGACCACGGGTCGCGTGCGGTAGTTCAACGCGCGGGACCAGGCCATCTCGCCGGTCTTGCCGTCCAGCGCCGCGATGCGTCGCCACTGCATGCCGCCTTCGCGGAACCGCCAGGCGTCGTGGTTCCCGTGGTTGCCGTAGAAGAGCAGCAGGTCATCGTGGTAGGCGGCGCCCATGTAGTCGCCGCCGCAGCCGGTCAGATCGACCGCTTTCTCCCACAACTTGGCGCCCGTGCTGGCGTCGAGCGCGACGACGACGCGGATGTCAGCGTCGTCGTAGCTCAGACTGCCCGCTGGATTCTCCTCCTGGAACAGCTCGGACTCCAAGGCGCTGATGACGTACTCAACGCGTTCGATGCGATTGTTGATCGCAGTCCGGTCCTTCTTTTCCGCCGCCAGGGCCTGCTTCTGTGCGAGGTACTCGGCATGCCGCTGCTTCTGCTCGGCAAGTTCCTCAACAACCCCGGCCCGCGGCCGATAGATGCCGGCGGCGGTGAGCCGGTGGCGGTCGGCAATCGCAGCGCTCCGCTGCTCAGGCGACACGGCCGCATCGGCCAGGAAGATCTGCCCGCCCCCTTGAACCAGCGCAATGTTGGCGATCCGCTGTCCGGCGTACTCCCAGAGCAGTTGCCCGGTTTCCGTATCGACGGCGAACAGCTGGTCGCTCACCATCATGTTCTTGGTGGCCGCGTTCTTCTGAGTGAATTCACCGGCACCGGTGAAGTTGGTCATTCGGTGGTACATGTACCCGTCGCGCTGCGCAGCCAATTGCAGATCCCGGGGGTCGGGATAGAGCTTTCTGAGTCGCTCGTAGTCGGCCCGGAACGGCTCGGGAACGTCCTCGGCCGTTCGCCACTGGCCGTTCGCCAGGAACGATGCGAGCACGGCGCCGTATTCGTTCTTCATGGCCGTGGCCGTGGAGCCGTAGAGCACCTGGCCCACCACCGACACGTAGCCCCAGCGGCGCCGCTCACCGGATGCGCTTGCGGGCAGCTCGTACACGCGGATGGTCTCTCCCGTGACGGGGTCGAGGCGGTAGCACTTGTCGAGCGCGGCGACGTACAGCCCCGTGCTGGTCACGACCAGATTGCCTGCATCGGCTTTGACCAGGACACGCACGGCGCCGGGTATGTCGCGCTGCCACAACAGCGTGCCGTTGAACGCATCGACGGCCCGGATGTTGTTCTCCCCCTGGATGTACAGGCGACCGTCCAGCGCCACGGGGGCCTGCACGGCCGCGTGACGCTCCACCATGCCTTGCGGGCCCGGTTCACCAAACCAGAGGATCCCGAGCGGGCCGCTGACCAGTTCGTCCCCGGAGCAGGCGGTGTTGTGCGGATCGGCATACTGATGCGTCCAACTGCCGGCCCCCTCCAGCGGACCACGCACCGACGACTTCCAGACGACCTGGCCCGCTTCGCGGTAACTCAGGTACTCCACGCCTCCCCAGGGGCGCAGGACCCGGTTCCGCTGGGCCGGCGAGGAGGCGGTCTCCCCCGTCTGCAGCATGCCGTCGGACACAATCAGATTGGCGAAGTAGTCGGGCAGCATCTCGATGTCCCACGGCTCGACCACCACGCGCGTGCCCCAGAGACCGGCAGCCTGCAGGTGCGCACGCGCCTGGGCGAGTTTTTCCGGGTCTCGCTCCAGGCCGACGATCTGCAGGTCGGTGAGCCGGGCCAGTTCACAGGCCAGACGTCCTGTGCCGCAGTCGAGCACGAGCCCATAGCCTTTCCGCACTCCGGTTGCCTCGACGATCGTACGGGCGGCCGCTGCATAGGTGGCGGTGAATTCGTCCACCGCATAGGGGTCTGCCACGCGGGCGTCACTCAGTGTCCGGGCGTCAGCGGCCACTCCAGCCCCAAAGCAGTAGACGCAGCCGGCGTCTGTGCTCACGATCAGGCGGCTATCAGCGACGGCCAGTCCCACAGCCAGTCCGTCAACTTCGTGGCGCCACACTTCCTGTCCGCTCGCGGCGTCCAGGGCAACGACGATTCCGGCGCCGCCGGCCAGCACCAGATCTCCAGCCCGGACTACCGACGTGAACTGTTGACCGCGGTACCGCCAGGGGTGGACAGATTCCTTGAGTTGGGCGCGTCTGGCAGTCAGTTCTTTCAGCGCATTGGTCTGCGTCGCAATCTGTGCGGTCAGATCTTCTTTGTCCGCCGGTGTCTCTGCTGTCGACTGCTTCGCCTTCAGCGCATCGAGTTGCGTGTCCAGCGTCTGCCGCTCCGCATCCAGCTTCTTGGCCTCCGCCACCGCCGAAGTGTAGGCTTGGCGGTCGACTGCGTAGACTCCCTCGTTGTTGACCAGGTAGACCCAGTCGGGCGTCACTGCCATATCTGTGCCGGCAAACCAGGCGAACGCATCTTCCTGCCGCGCTCCCGTGTCGGCATCGTAGATCACTTTGTTGGGCGTGCCTGAGTAATCGACCCCTGCAATCAGTCGGTTATCGTCCAGCAGTGCCCAGGTGCCACCCCGTTTGGCGCCGGGCGAGGCGTAGAACAGCAACTTGCCCGTCGCCCGGTCAAAAGCTGCCGGCATTGCCCGGCCGGAGGGCACGTAGAGGATCTTCGCGGACGCGACCAGGTAACCGTGCGGAGATATCCCGCCGTATTCCAGCTCGTGTGCACGATCGCCGACCGTGTCATTGATCCACACCACGGCGCCATCTTCGGCCCGGAGTGCGTAGACGTACAGCCCTTCGTAGGGAAACACGCCGGCGGCGAAGTAGACCACGCCATTGTCCACCAGCACGCTGGTCCGCACCGGCCACAAGGAGATCATCCGGCCGTTCCCGATCACCTTCTCGTCACTGGGCCCGGCCCGCCGCCGCCAGATCTGCGTGCCCTGCGCCGCATCGAGACAATAGACGTGGCCGTCGTCTGAGCCAAAGTAGACGCGGCCGTCACAGACCATGGGAGCGAACCGCACCGGCCCTTCGGCCGAGAATGACCAGCGCACGTCGCCGGTCGTGGCGTCGACCGCGAGGACCCGGTCGTCCACGGACGATCCGAAATACACCACACCCTGCGCGACCGCCACGTGATAGGCGTTGTCCGAGTGCATGCGCGGCAACTCTTCGGACGGCGCAGGCCAGGCCGGTTCAGGTGCCTGCTGCGATTGGTAGGTCCAATGCAGCGACAACGCGCGGTCCAGCCCCGCGGGCGTCACGCCACTGCGGGCGATGTTCCCGCGGTAAGTTGTCCAGTCCCCCGCGCCGGCCGGGTTCGCCAGCAGGCCGGCCAGCAGGAGACTGAGCAGCGCAGCGGAAATCACTCCGCCTGCAATCCACTGTGGATTCCATCCTCGGGTGATGCGGACGCTTGCGTGGAGTCTCATCGTGGACCTCCCTTTGCAGTCTGATTGTCGGGTCAACTCGCTCGCTGCACTCACCGCAGGCCGCCCAGCGGTGCCGGACGGTCGAGCCGATCGTGGAGCCAGCTACGACGACCACAGTATATCACGCTGCTGCCGGCCATGTTGTCCGGAGGGAGGAGCCGATCCGCGCGTCATCCGCCGCCACGCGGAAGCGGCCCACCAATCTGAGCTATCAGCCGCTGCCGCCGAGCTCCTGGTACTTCAGCTCATAGCAGTGTGAACAGAGTCCGACACCATCGAGGGTGAGGGCCGAGAGCACCAGCGTGCCGCAGAGGTTGCACCGCTGTTCCGCATGCAGCCGCGTGTGGAAGCTGAGCATGAGCAGATCGTGCGTGACGCCGTTCGCGCCCAGAGCGTGGTCGCGCAGCACGACCTCCTCCTCGAAGCCCAGTCCTTGGAACAGGCTTCGCGCACGCGTCTGGTCCGGTGTCATGCGGGCGATCACTTTCGTAACCCCCGCATCCAGGGCCATCTCAAACACCAGCTCCAGCAGCAGCCGGCCGATGCCGATCCCGCGCGTCTGCGGCGCCACCACCACACGCAACTCGGCGACGTGCCGAGTCCAACGCACTCGCCCGCGGTCGAAGGTCGCATAGCCCACGATCGTGGCCTCCTGCCACGCCACAATCGTCACCAGGTTCCCCTCTTCCGCCTCCGCGATCCAGCGGTCCACTTCCGCCGGCTGCGTAATGTCTCGTTGCAGAAACAGCAGATCATCTTCGGGGAGAGATCGGGCGAAGCAGACCAGCGGTTCCTGGTCGCCCGCTGCCAACGGGCGGAAGACCACCGTCTGCCCCGCCAGTTCGAACTGCCTGGGGAATACCTGTTTGCGATGAGGTGTCGAGTCCATAACTGCATCCCGCGGGATAGTGTGTGAAATCTCGCACGCAATGTGTCGTCCCGCTGTCACCCGCGCCAGCAGTACCGGCAGGTATCCTGCGGGAACGCCGACAACGCTCGGAGATGTGAGATTATAGGGCAGCAGTCAACCGTCCGGGTCCAGCCGCTTCAGGTGGGATGCGCATGCGCCGCGAGGTACAAGCCCGTGAGGCATCTGCAGCGCCCGGGCAGCAGGGGCCTGGCACCCAGCTTTCACTTCACGCGGAAGACGTACTCGCCCGACCCGACTTCGAATAGTGCATAGCCGTCTTCAGCGCGCAGGAACTTCACTCCCTTGGCCGCCGTCGCGGCCCCGTCGCCCTCACGCACGCTGGCCGCGTCGCGGGCTGGAACGTAGACGGTGGCCGTCGTGTTGACCGGTACCGTCACCTTCAGCTGGAACCCGGCCGCGTCGCGAGTCCAGTCGCTGACGATTCTCCCGCGAATCGAATCGTAAGCTCCCCGCGCGGCAGAGAGCCCTTGTCCCGGCGAGGCGAGCTTGGGTCGGATGGTGATCCGGGCGAACCCGGGTCCGTCGGTATCGATGCCCGCCACCGAACACTGCAGCCACTCGCCCACGCACCCCAGCCAGTAGTGGTTGAACGAGTTCATGCCGGGGTCCTGGAATCCTTTGTCGGGCAGCCAGCCATCCCACCGCTCCCACATCGTAGTCGCACCCAGTTCAACCTGCAGCAGCCACGACGGATAGGTCTTGTTGAGCACGAGGCGGTATGCCAGGTCGGTCTGGCAGGCCTTCTCCAGCGCGAACAGCACGAACGGTGTGCCGAGGAATCCGGTGGCCAGATGCCAGTCCTGCTTCTCGATTTCCTGGACGAAGTGCTTCGCCACGGACTCGCGTTGGGCTGCGGGGACCAGATCCAGACCGAAGGCCAGGGCATAGAACGTCTGGCCGGTTTCGCCCTGGGCGTCCACGATGCGGCCATCCTGCTTCACAAACTCCTTGACGAACGCCGCTTTGATCCGCTCGGCCAGCTGATTGTACTTCCGTGCGTCGTCGGCCTGACCCACGATTTCCGCCAGCTTGGCCATGAGCGTAGCGGAGTAGTAGTAATACGCCGTGCCGATGGCTTCGGAATGCTGGGGGCCAGCCAGACGCAGCCAGTCTCCGTACGCGCCGGTGCCACGCGTGTAGTCCTTGCTGGTCTTGGCCAGGTAGTCCATATAGCGCACCAGCGCGGGATAGTGCTGCGCAACGACCCGGGTATCGCCGTACATCTCGAACATGCGCCAGTTGCAGACCGGACCCGCGTCCGCCCAGCCTGTGTTGCCGAAGCCGACTACATTCACGTGCGGTGCGACGTCGCCCAGTGCGCCGTCGTCGCGCTGCGAGTCCTGGCACAGGTCGTTCAGCCACTTGGTGAAGAACGCCGGCGAGTCCAGATTCAGGCAGGCGGTCTTCATGAACACCTGGGCGTCGCCGGTCCAGCCGGCCCGCTCATCCCGCTGCGGGCA
>DAISIS010000169.1:0-10684 GCA_036821925.1 Pirellulaceae bacterium | reverse complement strand
CGGCATGAGCGGCGTGATTGGCAAGCCGCCAGAACTCATCTTCTACGGCAACCCGGATCCGACGGTGCGCGACTTCACCGCCTCCGTTCTGGAGAGGCTCTTCCCGGACCCGCTCGTGCAGGTCACCGGTTCGCACGATGTCGACGTCTCGCTGATGCGAACCACAACAGGAGAGCTGGCCGTGCACCTCGTAAATACGTCGGGGCCGCACCGGACGGCCGGGATCATCGACCATATCGACCCCGTCGGACCCCTGCACATTTCGATTCGCTGGGGCAAAGAGCCGACGCGCTGCCAGCTGGTTCCCGGCGAGCGGGCGGTGCCGTACCAATACCGGGACGGCATGATCCAACTGAGCCTCGATCAGGTCGCGATTCACGACATACTCGTGATTCAGTAGACCAGCCCGCCAGAGTGGCGCAAGCCGACAGCGGTTCGTCTGCCCCTGTTCGGGAGTGGTTGTCCTGCGTTCCGCTGCGGCCTGGGCTTGGTATACTGGGGTGGTCGTGTTTCGAGTGCCCACCGGTCTAGGATTCCGATCCAGGAGTTCAGTTCACGATGTCTCGCCAGCAATCCACTCGCCGTGACTTCCTCAAGAGTCTCACTGCTGCCACCGGTGCAGCGATGGCCGTACCGTATTTCACTTCCAGCGCGCGCGCACAACAGGAGTCTGCGAACGACAAACTAAACGTCGGCGCGATTGGCACCAGCATCTACACGGATCGATACACGGGGGCGGGCGAACATGGGGGGCGCGGTGCGGATATCGGGCACCAGGCAGGGAGCCTGGGCAACATGATCGCCGTGGCCGATGTGAATCTGCGGCACGCACGCTTCTTTGCCAAAGACTACGACCGCCCGCTGGAGATCTACCAGGACTACCGCAAGCTGCTCGATCGCCCGGATATCGATGTCGTCACCGTCGGCACGCCCGATCACTGGCATGTGAAGATTGCCATCGATGCGATGCGGGCGGGGAAACATGTCTATTGCGAGAAGCCGCTCACGCTGACCGTCGACGAGGGCAAGCGGATCTGCCAGGTCGCCCGGGAGACCGGGATGGTGTTGCAGGTCGGCACACAGCAGCGCAGCGAGTTCAGCGATGCGTTTTTGAAGGCCGTAGTGCTCGCGCGCAGCGGCCGGCTGGGGGGCAGCCTGCGTGCGCTGAGCTCCGTGGGCACGGGCGACAAGGGTGGACCGTTCGAAAACAGCGATCCGCCGCCAGAACTCGACTGGGATTTCTGGCTCGGCCAGGCGCCGAAAGTCCCCTACTGCAAGCAGCGGTGCAATTTCGATTTCCGCTGGTGGCTCGAATACTCCGGCGGCCAGGTCACGGACTGGGGCGTCCACCACACCGACATCGCCTGCTGGGCGTTGGGTGTGGATCACACGGGCCCCTACGAGATCGAAGGCCACGGCACTTTCCCCCAGATCGAGAACGGCTTCAACACGGCGGTCGACTTCGACTGCACGATGAAGTTCGAGGGCGACAAGGAGATCCGGCTGTACAGCGGCGAGAATGAGTTGATCATCTCGGGAAGCGAAGGTCGGATTCGGGTCAATCGGGGCGGATTGACCGGCAAGCCGGTCGAGGAGCTGACCGAGCAGGACAATGAGTGGATGCAGGAGGAGATTCTCAAGCTCTGCCACGGCAAACAGCCGGGCAGCCACATGCAGAACTTCTTCGACTGCGTGAAGGAGGGAGGCCTGCCCATTTCCGACGTCTGGTCGCACCATCGTTCGGTCAGCGCATGCCATCTGGCGAACATCGCCATGCGGCTCGGACGTAAAGTGCAGTTCGACCCCGTGAAGGAAGACTTCATCGGCGACGACGAGGCCTCCGCCCTGCTCAGCCGCCCGCAGCGTCCCGAGTACGCCCTGTAGGTCCCGGACAGATGTTACAGTCAGATGTTACAATCGGGAACTGCCTGTGAGCACGCGGTGTTCCGGCCAGTCCCGGTACAATTGAGTCAACTTCGTGAGGAAAGGGTTTTCGCACCATGACATCGACGCTCTGGAAACTGGCCCTGCTGATCGTCGGATCCGTGATCGTTTTCGGTGCCTCCGGCCAGGCTGTGGCCGACGATCCCTGGGTGGTCTTCGCAGGCGGCGACGGCCCGGGTAAAGGCATCCACGTGGTTCTGGTCAGCGGAGATGAGGAATACCGATCGGAAGAAACCCTCACCCAGTTGGGCAAGATTCTGGCCACGCATCACGGGTTCCGCTGCACGGTCCTGTACGCCATCGACGAGGACGGAACCATCAATCCCACGCGGACCGACAACATTCCGGGGTTGGAGGCGCTGCAGACGGCTGACTTGATGGTCATCTTCACGCGGTTCCGGAACCTGCCGGATGACCAGATGAAGCAGGTTGTCGATTATGTCGAGTCCGGCCGGCCGATCGTGGGCCTGCGGACCGCCACCCACGCATTCAACTCTCCAGACGATTCCACCTACGCGCGGTACTCCTGGCAGAGCAAGACGTGGGATGGGGGCTTTGGCCGGCAGGTGTTGGGAGAGACGTGGGTCGCGCACCACGGCAACCATGGGGTGGAAAGCACGCGCGGCGTCCTCGCCCCCGGCAGGCAGGACCATCCGCTGCTGCGCGGCATCCAGGATGGTGACATTTACGGCCCCACCGACGTGTACACCGTCACGATCCCGTTGCCTGGTGACAGCCAACCTCTGGTGCTGGGGCAGGTCCTGGAAGGCATGGATCCGCAGGACAAGCCGGTCGCCGGCGCCAAGAACGACCCGATGATGCCCATCGCCTGGACCAAGAGCTACACGCCCGCGGCGGGCAAGAAGGCGCGCATCTTCACCACCACCATGGGATCGGGGCAGGACTTCAGCAGCGCCGGCCTGCGCCGGCTGCTGGTCAACGCGTGCTACTGGGCGGTCGGCCTGGAAGCGCAGATCCCCGCGCAATCGAACGTCGACATCGTGGGCACGTACGATCCCTTGCCCATGGGGTTCGGCAAACACCGGCCTGGCGTGCGCCCCGCAGATCTGAAGTGAACGGCTGGCCGGCCCGGGCCGGCCGCCTGGATCTACAGTTCCGGGCCTTCCAGCTTCAACAGCACGTGATCCGTGTCGCGGCAGGGATCCGTCGTGTCCAGCAGTTCGAGGCACGCGTCGGGGACGGTCTCCGGGGGGCAGGGATCCACTAACTCGAATTCGCTGCACTCGGGAATCTCCGTCTCCGTGCCGCGTTCATCTGCGCACGGTTCGTCGTTGGCCTCCAAAATGTGCCGGCGGAGGATGCACAGGATCTCCTCGATCGACTCGTCGCTCTGGTGCAGACCGCGGTGCGACGTGTGGACACGTCGTTCGGTCGAGACGAACGGGTGCTGCGCGCTGTTGACCGAGACGACACCGTCACCGCAGCCTTCGAGCGGCGACAGGCATCGGGTGCCGATGATATTGTGCAATTGCACGTGCCCGCCCGGACAGAGTCCCTGGATCGCCTGCAGCAGGCAGCTGCACCGTTCCATCATGTCAATGCTGCTGGGGATCCGGTCCTTGAATTCCGAAGTAAAGACGTCCGGATTCTGTTGGATGAGCAGGTTGTGTTCGATGCGGTCGGCCGTGGAATGGGGAACGCAACACGAGCCGAATCGCCCCACGGCGCGGCTGGCCATCATCGCGCCGTTGTGCGGGGCACCGAGGAAGACCACCCGCCGCATGTACGGGAGCGGTTCGAAGTAGAACAGTTCTCTCAGACGATCGCGGGCCTCCTGCGACGCATGGATGTCGCTCAACGGCTTGTTGGCGATCGCATACCAGAGCCGATCGTCACTGTGCGTAACCATGAGCTTGGCGACCAGTCCGCCCATGCTGTGCCCGATGGCTGCCATGTTGTACATGGACGGGTCCTGCTGCTGCGGGTCATAGTACTTGGCGAAGGCGTGGAGTTCGCGGCGCAGGACGGCCGCCGACTCGACAAACGGCCGTCCGGTCGGATACTGATACGGCATCAACTGGAAGCAGTTCCGGAGGTCGGGTCGGGCCCAGATCTCGTTAGCGATATCCGCCCAGATGGCTGGCGACGAGAGGAAGCCGTGGACAAACACCAGCGGGTACTTCCCCGGCTGGCGTGGTTCCAGCATATACAGCTTCTCCTGACCGGCCGCTTCGGAGCCGGCCTGCATCAGGACTTCCCAGGAGCCGGACGGAATCGTCTGGAGCATATACTCAAGCGCAGCGGAGGTGTCCGTCGCCAGGGCGATCTGTTGCTGGCCAACGGTCACGCACGCTGTGCGCAGCGGGTTGTAGAACTCCAGGGGACCGTGCGACGAGTTGGCACCGATGGGTGGTGCGGTGCCGGCCAGTACGGCGAGGCTCGGGCGTAGGATCACCGTCGCGCCAAACGGCGTGACGTCACGCAAGAACCGGTCGGGCTGCTGCGCATCGCGAATCACGACCAGCGGCACACCCAGTCCCGGCTGGCTGTAGTGCCGCTGGAGTTTGCGCGGAGCGGTGTGGTCGATGACTGCCACGCGGGTGAAGTCGGCCGGCTTCCAGGCGAATCCCCGATGGATGGCCGGGATGATCAGCGAGCCGGCAGCCGTGTTCACCTGCAGCCCCCGGGACGGGTCCAACCTGCCAAACCGCTGGCCGGTGTTCATCAGGCGCGCCAAACCGTTGTGGTAGAGCTCCCAGGCGGTCTCGTATTCTGGGCGTGCCGACGCGCCGCGCGACGTGAGGTAGTGCCAGCTGAACGCCACGCACTCGAAATACAGGTCCACGCAGGTGGCCACATCGGCCTGTTCGGCCTCCACCCCCGCCGACAACGCGTTGCCGGCGAACGTGACCCCCAGACACGGGTCCTCCAACGCCGCCATCGCTGCGTGCCGCGGCTTGTCCGCCAGCACAATCATGCGTGGCCGACCGACGCGACCGCGACTGAACAACGTGTCACACAACCCTGGCTGACCGGTCGGCGCCGGTGTGGGTGGCAGGATCTCCGGCAGCAACGTCCGGTAGTACGCATCGTCGGCCTGTAACGTAGGAGTCACCAGCCCCCCCCACCACATGCCGACCAGGGCGGCCAGGCAGGTGCTCAAGCAGACGGCGCCGCGCGTCCGGACCCGGCTCCCTCGCATGGGCCTGGCTGTGCTGTGCCGACAAGTCGCGTTGCCGTATTCCATCGCCGCGTCGATTCCCTCGCCAATGATCCGCGCACCGGGCGATGTTGCACAAAGGCAACACCACCACACTGGATCATCGGCGCAAAGCTGCCGCAAATTGCGGTTTCCACAAGCTGCGGAACCTCTGCCGCCCGGCCTCCGTCCATTTGGGCGAGCTCTAACGATTGTGCGGCGCCCTTCGAGAACGCTGTTCACGAGGCGGAACTGTGGCTAACGCATCGCGGTGAGGAAGGACAAAGGGGAAGTGTGAAGTGTTCAGTTTTCAGTGTTCAGCATATCGCTGGGGAGTGCGCGGGCGAGCAGGCAGCTTGCCCGTTATGATATGACTGGCTTGCCGGCATCAAGGTACCACCACTCCCCGCCTCCCTTTCGTCGAATAACTGTGTGTGATTCCAGCCGATGCCGGGCACGGAATGCAAAGCGATTCGCTGGCCCGGCGGCCGTGTGGCTGGGCCGCCCCGGATGCCGTCCGTTCGTGCACCTCACGCACTATCCGTAGGGACGGTCGCATATGTGGGAATCGTGGCAGCCCGCGTAGCGGGCGACCGAACATAGCCCGGGGCAAGTTGGGGGGCGTAGCCACCCAACGCAGCCCTGGGTCAACCAGCCCGAGGTGCGCCGGCCGAGCCGGAAAGGCCACCAGCACACCGGCGGTCGATCGCGGCCGCGTCCGGCCGCGGCCGGTATCACACCGGCGAAGGCACGCGCGGCACACCGCAGCTGTTTGCGGTCTCGGCAACACGCCGGGTTGCTGGAGGGCCAGGGACTCGACCGCCGCACGGCATGGCCCGTCATCCCAGGGCTTGCGGGGCCGCACGCGGCCCGCGCGGCGCCCTGGGCTATTATCGGTCGCCCCTTACGGGGCTGTTGGAATCTTCCCGACGCTGGCTTGGCGGCTCTGCTTGCGGCTTAGTTCCCTGTTCCTTGTGGACTTATTTCAACGGCGACCTCTCCGCACGCGTATTACATGGGCGATCATTCTGGCCGTGAGCAGAAGACTTAACAATGCCCAAGGGGCGCAATTTACAGCTATACGGCGCACGATTCCGCTTCGCAGAACAACCTGAAGCTGGCTCCTGACAATATCCTCGTCGACACCGATCCGAGGTGCCAACTGCTCTGCTACGGCCTCCGCTTGAATACAGTGTTCAACGAGCGAGGCGCTGATGAATAGCAGCAACGTTCCGATTGAAGCAATCACCAGGAACAAATTCCATCTCATAGCGGATGCCTCAGGAACAACACGGAAGTGTGAAGTGTTCAGTTTTCAGTGTTCAGCAGAACCGACGAGAACTGCCCGACATTGAAAACCAAAACTATCCCGCTGAACACTGAAAACTGAAAACTGAAAACTGAAAACCCCGACGCCGTCCAGCTACTCAGCGCGGCTGGTCACCACTTCGAGGATCGACTGTTCGCGGCGTTCCAGCCACCGTCCCTGCACGTCCAGGCAGCGTCTGTAGATCCACAGGACGAGCCCACATTCGAGCAATGAGAGCAGCAGGTACACGGGCAACACGTTGACTCCGAGCGATGCGGGCACCTGCAGCTCGCCGAGCAGCAGTTCAGCGCTCAGGCAGGCGACGCCGGGCAGCAGCACCAGGGGGGAGAGCATCGCCATCACCACGTGAATCAAGATGGTGGAGACCCGCGCCTTGGCCGGCTTGAGCGATCCCGCACCGATGGCTGCCGGCAGGAAGATCGAAAGCCAGTTGCCGAGCAGGCTGCAGAGCATGAACCCGATCAGCATCTGCAGCAGGCTGCCCAGGAAATGCAGACACGGCATCGGCTGCAGCACCTGGAGGATCGCCAGCGTCAGCAGGCACACACCGAGCGCTGGCACGGCAAACGCCAGGTTCTTCCCCAGCAGGATGTCGCGCCGCCGGCACGGCGACAGCACCAGCGCGCGGAACCCGTCGCGGTCGATGCCAAAGGTGTTGCATAGCAGCTGGATGAAGCACAGCATGGTGAGACTGATCGCGCCCAGCGCGAGCAGGGGCCGGACCGTTTCCGGAACGCCGCGCAGCCGCCCGGCGAAGAGCCCGACGCTGAACAGTCCCAGCAGCAGGAGGGGAGCCAGCAGCAGCATCTTGCCCTCGGGCGATCGCAGGAGCGAGCGTAACATGCCGAGCGCCACGGCGGCGGCCGGATCGGGCACCCCGCGTATCTGTCGCTCCACGAACAGCGTCTTCCGCGCCGCGCCCGCCGGCCCGGCGGCCGGGACGGTCTTCCGTTCCCCGGTGCGAAACCCACCGGTATAGTACCGCAGTGCCGTGCGATACGACCGCCACAGGCTCCAGCAGCCGATGGTCAGGGCGCCCAGCGAACCGAGCAGGCCGGGCCACACGGAACCGGCGGCTGCCGCCCGTGCGCCCAAGGGCAGCCAGCCGACGGGCAGCACCGCGTTGGCCAGCAGTGCGATTTCGAGGGCGTGTCCGATGCGTGCCTGCTGCTCCTGCTCGCGGCGCGCGAGCTGCTGTGCCTGTCGCGCAACCAGGGCCTGCCCGTACTCGGCCGCATCCAGTTCTCCGCTGGCCAGTTGCTGCTGCAGCTGCGTCAACAGCTGCTGGTCTTCCGCCAGTCGCTCCTGGGTGCGTCCCCGCTGCACGGCGATGTTGATCAGGTTCGGCGTCTGAGCCAGCAGCACAAACGCCGCCGCAAGGAACGCGATGATGGCACGTCGGCGCCGCTTGTTCAGCATCAACACGTGCAGCCACTCGCGCAGCTGATGCGTGACGCCGGTGACGAGCAACAGGAACGTGGCCAGCAGTGGAAACAGAATCAGCAGAGCTGGTCCCTTCACCCAGACGAGCGCCAGACTCACTCCGATGGCCGTCGGCAGAAAGACGATCAGACTCAAGGAAATCAGCGAGCTCAGGTAGTTCAGCAGGAACGTCCCGCGCAACGAGACGGGCAGATGCAGCAGTTTGTCGAACGACAGCGCCTCGGACCGCTGCAGCTCCGTCATCAAACCGGTCAGCCAGAAGAACAGAAAGACGGTCACCAGCACGTCCCAGAAAACCAGCAGGTGATCGGGCTCACAGCGCGGGAAGAGCGTCAGCCCCAGGGCGAACGAGATGACCAGCGACACGCCGGCCACCAGCAGTGCCACGCCCAGCAGGACCAATCCCAGGATCGCGTTGACCGAGCCACCTTTCTTCCACTGGTTGGCCGTCAGCCTCCAGCGCAGCCAGGCAATCGTCTTGAGGTGCTGCCAGTTCACGAACGGTGCTCCGCGGCATCGGGACGCGTCTCGGCCGGAACAGACTCCCCGCGTTGAGGACCCTCCTGGCGATCCGGCATCGACGCGCCGTCCAACCAGCTCAACTGCTGATGCATCTCGTCGATGGAACCGGCCATCTCCAGGAAGCGTTCCTCGAGCGAGCGTCCTGCGCGCAGTGCGTCCAGCGCGTCCTGCTCGACCAGCCGGCCGCGCACGATGATCCCCACGTGCGTACACAACCGCTCGACGATCTCCAGGACGTGCGATGTGAGGAACACGGTTGACCCGCGGGCGACGATCTTCAGCAGCAGGTCGCGAATGACGCGCGACGTGACGGCATCCACCCCCTCGAAAGGCTCGTCCAGGAATAGCAGATCAGGATTGGGCAGGAGGGCAGCAGCCAGAGCCAGCTTCTTGCGCATACCGTGTGAGAACTCGAGGATCAGCTTCTTCTCGTCCCCTTCCAGGCGCAGAATGTGCAGCAGTTCGTCGATGCGTTGGCGGATGGTGTCGAGCGGCAGCAGGTACATGCGTCCCACGAACGTGAGATGCTCGCGCGCGGTCAGGTTCTCAAACAGCGCCAGATCCTCCGGCACCACACCGATGCGCCGTTTCACGTCCAGCGCCGCCGAGCGGTCCAGCGGGTTGCTCCCGAGCAGCGTGATCTGACCGCTGGTCGGCGCCAGCAGGCCGGTCAACATCTTGATCGTCGTCGACTTGCCCGCTCCATTGGGACCCAGAAAGCCGTAGAACGTGCCGCGCTCGACGCGCAAGTCCACTCGGTCGACCGCGCAGCAGTCGTCATAGAAACGCGTCAACTGATCAGTTCTGACCGCCAGGTCCATGGGTGCCACACTAGTTGAATTCCACAAACGCGAAGACGAAATGCACGGCCAGCACGTACAGCGTGGCCCACAGGATCGTGGATGTCACGCCGCGACTGACCGCCCGGCTCGAATCCTTGGGGCGGGCCCCCCGCGCGTAGGCGATCAGCGCGATCCCCGCGGCGCAGACGGTGGTCTTGGCCAGCAGCCACCAGGTGCCCGCATACAGCCACTGGTCGGGCACCGACAGCTCGCGGTGAAAATGGAGCTGCCAGAACCAGGGCCCCCGCGCCGGATGCGTCGCCGTGAAGACTACCAGACTGGTCGCGGCAGCCGACGCGTAGCTGATCGCCAGCAGCCACGGCGTGCCCAGCAGGAAGGCATAGAGAATCCCGGTGAGCAAATACCGCTTCGGTTCCACCCCCAGGGTCCGCAGCGCGTCCATCTGCCGCCCGTAGCGTTTGCCTCCCACGTCGGACGCCACCGCCGCTCCACAGCGTGCCGCGATGAGGATCGTCGCGAGGATCGGCACGAGGATGCGATACAGGGCGAAGCCCATGGAGCGCAGCAGGTCTTCGATCACCAGCGGCTTGGTGTAGTTGGCGCTGGGCAGGAACCGGAAGGTGAAGTACGTCGATACGAACCCGATAATCGCGCCGGCGATGGCAATGTAGAGCCAGGCCGACGGGCTGGCCACAGCGCGCAGGTAATGCAGGAAGAACCGGGCTCCCCACCACGGGCTCTTCCAGGCGGGGACCAGTCGCCAGACCAACTCGAGGCACGCCTCCAGCAGCCGGGACGTTTCGCTCAACCCGTTCGCGATCCGCCGGCCCGCCTGCGCGACCCAGCCCGGCAGGCGGCCGGTTTCGACCTGCAGCAGTTCATCGGTGGCCGAGCCGCTGCGGGCCAGCAGCGTGCTGAGGTCCCCCCATTCGCTGCGCGGCACCGCGCGCAGCGTGCAGGTCTCGGGATCGATCAGATAGATTGCATCCGCGATACGCGCCAGCGACTCGTAATCGTGCGTGACCACAATCGCCGTGCACGGGTGCCTGGCGTGCGTCGCTTCGATCACGCGTGTGACCTCCGCGGCCGTCGCGCTGTCCAGGCCCGACGTCGGTTCATCGTAGAGGATGACGTCCGGGTCGTACGCCAGGGTCCGGGCGATGGCCAGGCGCTGCCGCTGCCCGCCGCTCAACGCATGGGTCGGCACATCGTCGGGCACCCCCAGTTCCTCCAGCAGCCGCGCCGGCTCGAGCAGGCTGTCGCCGTCCGCGCGATGCGGGCAGTGAGCGCGGGCCAGCCGCACATTCTGGACCGGCGACAGCTCGTCGAACAGGGCGAAATCCTGGAAGACGACTCCCACCGAACGCCGCCCAGTCAGGGGGCGCCCCTGCTGGTCGTACAGCCCGATCGCACCGGCGACCTTGAGCCCTTCCTCGCGTTCGTCCAGCAGTCCGGCAATCACCTTCAGGAGCGTCGACTTGC
>DAISIS010000168.1:0-10733 GCA_036821925.1 Pirellulaceae bacterium | reverse complement strand
AGGGCTTGCTGGCATGCTGGCCATCAACGATGGCCGCTGGTGGCGCGTCAAGGACCGCCGCGTGCGGCGGTCAGCTGCCACTTATTTCTGCAATATCAGTTTGTTGTTCCGCGTACAGAACAACCGGTAGACGTCCTGGCCGTGAATGATCCGCAACTCCCGCTGCCCTTGCAGCAGCTCGTCCGAATGCACGACGCGCACATCGCCGAGATCGCGGCACCGGCAGTACGCCGTCTGGTCACCACCCCCCGCGTCGCTGCTGCGCAGCGAACACGCCCGGACCGGTTGCTCGCTGGGCAGCTGCCCGTCCGGGCTGGACGCTTCTCCATCAGGCCGCGGGGGTAGGGCCTGGCCCTGGCCCGACGGCCCCCAGTGACGGGGCGTATCGCGAGTGGGTTCGACAGCAGCGAGCTCGACGGGAAGTCGGTTCATCGCAGCCTCCGGTGGAGTCTTCGATTCCCGCAGATGGATCACCGGCCCGAAGGTCCGCAGCAGGCCGCAGTGGCTGAATGGCTGGCGTCCCACACTGCATACGGTGGGGAAAGCTGGCTGTCGCGCGAGAAGCAGATGCCGCAGTGGACCACAGAGGGTTCCATCCACGCACATTTCAAGTACGCCCATCATATCCTTATCGAGATCGCATATCAATAGCGACCGGGCGGTGGAAGAGGATTTTTTCTTTCAGCCGATCCGTGGTGGGCGCGCAGGGGAGCCGACCGTGCCTGCGATCGTGGCGACTCGTGGTCAGTCCGCGAGTTGGATCGGATCACCGCGGCGGATCCAGCCTTCGCGCACGACCGACGCGTACACTCCCACGTGCGCCTGGTTCTGTTGTGCGGCGGTTCTGAGGATCCGCGGATCTGCTGGCAGGTCGGACTGCGCCAGTGTTGTCATCACGCAGCGCGGACAGGGGCCGGTGATTTTCAGACGGACATCATCGCCGATGGCCAGGACGTGATCGATCCACTGGTGCTCGGGAAAGCCGGCCGCCGTGTCGTCCAGTTGCAGCACGATATTGGGCCGGAACCGGCGCACCTCGAATCGCCCCTCGGGACAGGCCTTCTGCAGCGTGGCGAGGGTCGTGGTGGTCAGCAGGTGAACGGCCGCCAGGTCGAAGAACGTGCCAGCCGGCATGGCTTCATCGGTCACCGTGTCGCGCCGATCCAATTCTTCCATGTCGGGCCAGTACTCTTCCAGCTGCGGCTGCTCGGGAGCGGCCCCGGTGAGGGTCACATCGCGCTGCAGACAGCTGGCCAGCACACGGTTCACATCCCCTGCCTGGCTGGTCGTCACGGTCCCGTCCGGCAATGTGATCTGCACCGGGGGCAGCGGACGCTGCGGTGACACCGGCTCGGTGTACGCCGCGCGAAACTCGAACATCCGCGGCCACTTGCGCGGATTCTTGGCGCTCACCACCTTGCCATCCTCGGCGCTGAGCACCGCGAAGGCGCGATCGCCAAGCAACCCGCGGGCCGTGAACCACGCCGCATTCAGCTCCTCTCCCTGCATCGACTTGACCGGATATCGAAGCAGCGCAACCACGCTGCCCGCCGTCTGGCACGTTGCTGCCGACATAGCTGAACCTCCATCTACGTACGGGCATCTACGGGCATCTACGGGCCGCGTGCGACCGCCAGCACCCGGAGTTCGTGGTCGCACCCACGCCGGCAGTGTACCGCAAGGCCTTCCTGCCGCAAAGCTGGCTGGGCAGGACCGCACCCAGCGGGGAGGCGCCGCACCCGGTGCTCAGCCCTCCGGGTTCGGCCCGTTCGCGGCCCGCGGGTGTGTGCCGTGCTGGTCCGGCACCGCTGCCTGGCGTTTGGCCTGCAGACGCACTTGCCAGGGTATGGCGAACACGGTGTTTTTGGGCAGTACGCAGCCGGGTCGGCCCGGCACGCAGACATCGTGCAGGCGCATGCACACGTCGGTCTGCTGCACATAGTGGGGGCAGGAAAAAGAACTCACGCGCTGCACGCTCCCTGAC
This sequence comes from Pirellulaceae bacterium, assembly GCA_036821925.1. Taxonomy (GTDB): domain Bacteria; phylum Planctomycetota; class Planctomycetia; order Pirellulales; family Pirellulaceae; genus JAAYDI01. The sequence continues at coordinate 8,749 of DAISIS010000168.1, read as the reverse complement.
AAGTGGCCGATAGTACACGCCGAGGGTACACACCGATAGCACGCGTCGGGGCAGCGCTTGTGTGCGACGCCGCCGCGGCAGGTGCTGGCAGTCACTCCCCCGTCTGTGCGGATTTCCTGGCGAGCATCCACACGTGGTCGGCCAGGCGGACGATGTCCTGCCGCGGCCAGACGGGCACGCGCACGAGCGGACCGTCGTCACTCACGACCGCCACGATATCAGAACGTTCGGCCGCCAGGCAGGTGCTGCCGACCGCCGCGCGCCAGACTTCGATCTTCACACCGGGGGCTTCGATGTCCCCCTCCACGATCACGATCTCGCAGTCAGCATACAGCGTCGCCAGACGCTCGTACACGCACGCGTCCGGGCGCGGCAGGAACACGCCGATCAGATTCCGCGTCACGACTGCCGCCGGTTCCCCGCCGGCCTGCCGGTGCTGATACGAGTCCTTGCCCGGCGTGTCCAGTTCATGCGTGTGGCGGGAGTGTTTGATCGTACCGACGCGGATCCCCCGCCGGCGGAACTCGCCGACCAGTGCCACAACCAGGGTGGTCTTGCCGTGGTTCTGGCGACCCACCACATGGACGCGGTGCATCATGCGCAATCTCCCCCACCAACTGGCCGTACCGCGCCCGGCGCACCCCACGCGCGTGTGGTAGACTGAGCCCTTCTGCGACTCACGGGCGGACAAATGCTTGACCGCCCCCGTCCCCGCATTGTAACATTTCTTCATCTGGAGATCAATAATGTTCACGACGACGACGGAGTACGCCTTGCGCGCGCTGGTCCACCTGGCTCGCGAAGCCGAGCGGGGGTTCCTGCTGGGGCAGGACCTGGCCGAGCGGGCGAGCATTCCGGCCAATTACCTCTCGAAGATCCTCTGGACCCTGCGCAATGCCGGGTTCCTGGAGGCGACGCGCGGGCACGGCGGCGGGTATCGGCTGGCCCGCCCGGCGCACGAAATCACACTCGTCGAAGTCGTGCGGTTGTTCGAGGGGGTGACGGCCGAACCCGGATGCCTGCTGGGCGAGAAGCACGAGTGTTCCGACAAGAACCCCTGCTCGGCCCACCACGCCTGGAAGAAGATCAAGGACACCAAGGCCGACTTCCTTCGGTCGACGACGATTGCCGAGATCGGCCAGCCGGTGGCGGCGCCGCGCAAACGGCGTGAGCGGCCGCGGCCGGCTCCCACAAAGAAGAGAGCGGCGGCAACCGGGCGCGCTGTACGCAAGCGGTAGCGGAAGTGAAGCGGGAGGGACAGCTGCCATGTCGGCGGAGTGCGAATTACAGCCAGCAGAGGGACCCCGCACAACCGCAGGGCCGGACCCCCACCCGGCGGCCAGAGCGGCAGACGCAATCCCCGCGCAGCAACTGGCCGTGCGCGGCTGGACGTCATGGCTGGCCATCGCCGTCGCGGCGCTGGCCGCCCTCCAGACGATCACCGGCTTGTGGATCTACCTGGCGCCGTTTTCGGCGACAACTCAGTTCCAGGTCATCGCCCACACGGTGGGAGGGGTCGCATTCGTCGTCCCCTTCGTCTGGTACGTGGGCCGCCACTTTCTCGTGTGGTACGCGCAGAAGGTGACCGCCGTGATGATCCTCGGCTACCTGGCTGCCGGCCTGGTGGCGGCGTGTACGATCAGCGGCCTGTGGTTGACCTGGCAGGCGGCAGCAGGGCCGCGGATTGGGCCGACGTGGGATCTGGTACATCTCGTGAGCGGCCTGGTGACCGCGGTGCTGATCGTGACGCATCTGGTCCTGGCCTTTCTGCGCCGCCGGCTGGCCGCGCGGGAAGCGTTTGAATTGCGTGCGGCGGTGCGGCGTTTCCTGGTCGGCTGCGGCAGCTCGTGCGTAGCCCTCGGAGCGCTCACCGCAGCCGTGCTGGCAGTCTGGCCGCGTCAGCCGGCCGAGACGCCCGTGCCGGAAGGCTACAGCCTGTCGGCGTACCTGGAGCAGTATGACGAATACCGGGGCAACCCGTTTGCGCCCTCGTATGCCCGCAACGACAGCGGGAACCTGATCGATCCGGCTGTGCTGGGCAATTCGGCTTCGTGTGGCACGGCCGGCTGTCACGAGCAGGTCTATGCGGAGTGGCAACCCAGCGCTCACCGGTTCTCGGCCATGAACCCGTCCTTCCAGGCGATCCAGCGGAATTTCGCCGCAGACCGCGGGGCCGAAGAGACCCGTTACTGTGCCGGCTGCCACGATCCGATCTCGCTGATGGCCGGCGCCAAAGACATCCACAACCTGTCGCTCTCGGCGCCGGGCATGCAGGAAGGCTGCTCGTGCGTGGTCTGCCATGCAATCGACACGGTCGACGTGCGAGGCAACGCCGACTACGTCCTGGTGCCGCCGCGGCAGTACCTCTGGGAGCACACCGACGGCTGGCGCAAGTCGGTGTCGAACTTCCTGATCCGCGCCTTTCCGCGCCAGCATCTGGCGGATTACGACCGGGGCCTGCTGCACAGCCCGGAGTTCTGCGGGGCGTGCCACAAGCAGTTCATCCCGGAGGCGCTCAACCGGTTCGGCATGGTGGCCGGGCAGAACCAGTATGACGAGTGGCACAGCAGCCACTGGAACACGTCCGATCCGGAAACCAACCTGAGCTGCATCGACTGTCACATGCGTCTGGTTCGCGACTCGCACGATCCGGCGCGTGGCGAGACCGGCGCGATCCGCCGCACGCCGGACGACGGGATGCACCGGCATCACGGGTTCATCGCGACGAATTTCTTCATGCCCCAGGTGCTCCAGCTCCCGCATGCTGACGAGCAGGTGCGTTTGACGGAAGAGTGGATTCGGGGGGAGACGGTGATTCCCGAGATCGCGCATCTCTGGCCCGCCGGCCCGGTCGCATCCCTGGAACTGCTGGCTCCCGCCACCGCCGCGCCGGGGGACGAAGTTCACATTGATGCGATCGTGGTAAACGCCAAGGCCGGTCACAACCTGACCACTGGGCCGCTCGACTTCATGCGTGTCTGGCTGCACGTGCGCGTGCTCGATGCGGAGGGGCGGACGATCGCCGAGTGGGGCGGAATCGACCCCGTCACGCGGGAGATCACCGACGTGCCGGGGCGCATCCACCAGATCGGCAACTCGCGGAAAGAGGGCACGCTGGTGCTCGAGGGGCTGCCGATCAACGGGCAAGGGCAGCCGATTCTGCGGCACGAATTGTGGACCCAGGCCGGGGGCAAAGGCAAACGCGTGATCTTCCCCGGCTACAGTGACCGCCAGACTTACACGTTGCGGATTCCCGACAACGTCCAGGGACCGCTGGTGGTCAAGGCCGACCTCAACTTCCGCCGGTACCGGCAGGAATTCCTGGACCTCGTGCTGCCGACGCTGGAGCGTGACACCGGCGTGTATCAGCCGCTGGTGCCTCAGTCGTCGGCACAGCACCGAATTACCCTGGTATCCACCCCCGCGCCGTAGCAGGCCACGATTTGTGAGAGCGAGGCACCGATGCATTGGCCGCGGTTTCGCACGATCTCGACGCGCTGGCGGAAGATCTGGTTCTCGATCGGGACGACCGTGGCCGGCACGGCGCTGCTCACGCAGATCGCCTTGTGGGTGCAGGCCGCACGGAATACGGATCTGCATGACATCACGGCCGGCATCACGGCCAGTGACCTGGAGGCGCGCGTGCCGGCGGCGCCGATTCAGCTGCGGGACGTCGCGGCAGAGTCCGGCGTGATCATGCAGCACGGTCCCGGTCCGCGCCGGCGCGTCCTGTCCGAGGACACCGGCTCCGGACTGGCCTGGGGCGACTACGACGGGGACGGAGACTTCGATCTCTACGCGGTCAACTTCGGCGTCCCTCACAGCAGCGCGGACCGGCAGGCCGCGCGCAGCTGCTTGTTTCGCAACGATGCCGGCCGCTTCACAGAGGTCGCCGGGCTGGCCGGGGTCGGCAACGAGGCCGGTTTCGGCATGGGGGCGTCGTGGGCCGACTACGACGACGACGGGCAGCTGGACCTGTTCGTGACCAACTACGGCGGACCGAACCGGCTGTATCGAAACCGGGGCGACGGCACCTTCGACGAGGTGGCGGAGCAGGCGGGGGTGGCCCCCTCGGTCTGGTCGACCGGCGCAGCCTGGGGCGATTACGATCGCGATGGACACCTGGACCTCTACGTGTGCAACTACGTCGAGTATGACGAGCGGCTGGCCCACAGAGCGGCGTCCGTCAGCCGCGGCACGGGCGGCTACAGCGTCCCCTTCGCGCTCAATCCCAACGCATTCGATCCCGCACCGAACAGACTCTACCGCAACCGGGGCGACGGCACATTCGAAGACGTGACAGACCACTGTGGCGTGGCGGATCCGGAAGGGCGCAGCCTGGCCGCCACGTTCGTGGATCTGGACGGGGACGGCTGGCTGGATCTCTACATCGCCAACGATGTATCCCCCAACAAGCTGTTTCACAACACGCTGGGCGCCCCCGCCGGGACCGTCTTTGCCACCCTGGGTGGGCCGGCGGGGAACGCGGGCAGCGAGACGACGTTCATCGACCTGTCAGCCATCACCGGCGCGGCTGACTTCCGCGGTTCCATGGGACTGTCGGTGGCCGAAACTGGTGCGCTCAACAGTAACTTCGACGGCCTTCCCGACCTGTTTCTCAGCCACTGGGTGGCGCAGGAAAACGTGCTCTACCAGAGCCTGCCGCTCGTCGAGGGCCTGCACGAGTACCGCGACAAGACGCGCGAGTTCCGGCTGGGCGAAGTCTCGCTCAATGTCGTCGGCTGGGGCTGTGGATTCTGCGATCTCGACCTGGACGGACGGCCAGATCTGCTGGTGGCCAACGGCAGCACACTGGAACACAAGGAGGACCCCAGCCGGCTGATTGCCGAACCGTCGTTCGTGTTCTGGAACGACGGCCAGCAGTTTCAGGAGATTGCCGGCCGGACCGGCGAAGCGCTCAGCGCGCGATACGTCGCGCGCGGGCTGGCGATCGCCGACTTCAACAACGACGGGCGCCCGGACGTCGCCATCTCCGTCAACCGCGGCCAACCGCTGCTGCTGCGCAACGAGACACCCACGGAGTACCGTTATCTCAAGATCCACCTGCGCGGCCGCAGCGCGAGTTGTTTCGGGGCCAAGGTCGAAGTGATCTCCGGCAGCAACAGGCAGGTGCAGTGGTGGGGGGCGGACGTGAGTTTCCTCAGCCAACACGCGCCGGAATTGATCTTTGGACTAGGACCGGGAGGGAGCAGCACCGCCGATCAGGTGCAGATCACGTGGGCCGACGGCCGGACCACCACCCATGCCGCCGTCCCGGCTGGCCTGCTGGAGGTTAGCTACCCAGAGTGACAGCGCTCTCAGGCACTGGCCGGGCCAGCCGCACCGCCGGTTCCCCGCGGCGCTGCCACAGGCGCACCCAGTGCTCCCAGGTGAATGGCGGCGCGACGGTCAGCGGCAGCGGTCCTGCGGCTTCGTCCACGCCGGTATGCTGGAACAGCCCGGACAGGGCCGCGCCGAGCGTGGCACGATCGTCCTCCCCCAGTTGCCTGACCCACCCCGTCGGCCAGACCTTGCCCACCAGCTTCTCGGCCGCGTATTCCCACGACACCACGGTGGGATCGGCCGGCCACGCGGCGCAACTCACTTCGACCGCCACGCGATTCGTGGAGACCTGGACGGAGGAGACATCCAGTTCGGCGCCGGCCAGAAACTCCGAGTCGGCCAGCAGGCGCAGCAGTTCGCGCTCGACAAACCGCCGCACATCGATTTCGACGCGGCGAATGGTCGCCCGCATCCGCCGGCCGCGTCTCCCTTCGGCCGATGCGCCCCCCTGGAACGCGCGCCGCAAGGTGGCAAATGCTTTGGGGAGTGTGCCGGAGTGGAAGCCGGGTCGCAGCAGCCGCAGCATGGTCTCCCCGTGGCTCCCCATCGACTTGCTGCGGATGCTCGGCGGACGATTCGCGCGGTAGAGCCGCCAGTTCTCCTTGAGTTCCCACACCAGGAATCCGAACACGCCGGGCACCAGCCAGATCGTGGACCAGACCAGCGTATTGGCCAGCGGTGTGCCGAGCACTGTGCTGAGTTGCTGCACCACGGCGGGCCCCGCGGGCAGGATCAGTTTGTGAGACACCGTCACCACCGGGAAATGCTTGATCGGGTTGATCTGCGGTTCGACCAGCAGTGTGAAGACGAAGATCACCACGTACGCGACCACGAACCAGAGGATCCCTGCGAGCGTTTTGCAGACTCGCAACAGGCGGCCGCTGCCCCGGCGGAGACGCAGCCACTCGTCCATGAGGTTGATGATCCGCTCCACCGCCGTGACCAGTCCGCGGAAGAGGTCCATCGTCCACTGCGCCAACGACCCAATCACATGGATCTGCAGGTCACGCCACAGGCGCGTGAGATGGTGCATCGTCACTTCGTCCACAAACCGGCCCACGGCCGAGTTCAGGAGCAGCGCGGCGACCAACCCCACGTCCAGCCAGACGCGCCAGCCAACCTGAACACCACAGACGCGCGTCAGCAGTGCCAGGCAGACGGTCACGAAGACCGGTCGAAGTACATAGTCCTGCAGGACACGAAAGGCGTAGCTCCCCAGCACCTGCTGCAGCAATCGCGAGTGGATGATTCCCGCCGGGAGTTCGATCAGCCACCGCCGCGCATATCGCCCGCACAACTTCAGCTGCAGCACGCTCCAGCGCCGGAAAGTGGGGCGGTGGACGAGCAGCAGGACCCATGTCCCCAGGCAGAACACGGCCGCTACAAACAGCCAGCTGCCCGACGCGTGCGCCCCCGGCGGCACCAGATCCGGTTGTGCCAGCGACCCCATCTCTGCCGACCCGGACGTGAAGGAGTGACGCAGGTGCCGCAGGCACGCCAGCGCCAGATAAGCGCCGCCATAGGGGACGGCCAGAAACTGCGTGAGGAACCGGCCTGTGCGGGTGCCAAAGGCCAGCGAACTGAGCATCTGCGGCCAGCGCTGATACACGGTGCCGCGCCGGTAGACACCCTCCAGGGCGTCCCCCAGCGCGCGATCGACCTTGAGCAGCAGATCGCCGCGCAGAAAATCCACCATTCCCGCCACATCCGGCAGCTTCAGGTCGTTCTTGGACAACGCGTCCCGCACATCGGCCATGCTGATGTAGCCGCGTTCCAGGATCCGATCCATCAGTTCCTCAATCATCTTCTCGCGCGCCACCCGCTCGGGCACGTTGCCCGGTCGCAGGCCGACCCGCTCGACGATCCTGGTCATGATCCGCCGCAGACGCTCCCGGGTCTGCGCCGCCAAGCGGGTCCACACGCGTTCCAGCAGCGCCGCGAGGCGCTCACGCTGCTCGGCCTCCCCGCGCGTGGCGGACAACCGGCGCTGCGCCCGCTGCAGATGACGCAGGACCAGGGTATCGCCCAGCAACGGGAGGGGCCGCTCACACGACCGCTGACCCCGGCTGACGATCCACCGCCAGACGGACGTGCGATGCACCCGCCGCTCGTGTTCCACACACGCTTTCTGGAGATCGTACAGCAGCCGGGCCTCGACCGACTGGTACCGCTCGCCCGGCGTTACCAGCAACGCCTGCAGCGCACGGGCCCAGTCCGCCACCTCCGCGTCCGGCAGGTTCACCGCGTCGCGCAGCCGCCGCGCCAGCTGCCTCAGTTCCGCGCAGGCGGCGGCTCGAGTCTCCGCACGATACTCCCGCGGTCCGCGCACGGAGGCCGTCGCGTGCAACAGGGCCGCCTTGACCTGGTTGCCCGCCGCCGCGGCCCGCTCCGCCTGCATTTGCAGCTGCCGGAACGCGGCGCGCGGCATCGACTCGCCAGCCTCTTCCGGTTCCACCGCGGGGCCGGGCGCAGCGGGCCCGCGAGCCGGCGCATGGACCCAACCACGCAACGGCATCCGCTCCAGCAGTGCCTGGTGGTCGAGATCCTGCCGCACGATGCCGTCCACCGCCGGCCAGTCCCGCACGCCCGGGCAATGGCAGCTCAGCGCCTCGGGGGCAAAATAACGCATCTCCAGGTACGAGGCGACAAACTCGACGTACACCTCGACGTCGCTCGACGCAGGAAACAGGCGGTCATCCTGGAGCAGCACCCCGTGGATCTCGGCAAACTCCGCCTCACCCAGCTGCCTGCGGCGCTCCCGCGCCATGCTGACTGAGGCCGACGCATCCGCAAAGCGTTTGTCCAGCTCCAGATGCACGCAGGCATGGAACAGCCGGCGAGCCAGATCCCGGACGTACCGCTCCGCACCATCTTCCTTGTCCGCGTCCAACTCGTCCGGCCTGGCCAGCAGGACCAGCCGTTCCGGCATGCTCCCCGCGGACGTCACCCCCAGCTCGCGCGAGTCCACCAGAGCCAGCAACCGGTTGCGCTCGATGGGATAGGTCTCACGCCGCGACAACAGCTGAGGGAATCCCTGGATGCGACGGTCCAGACGAATGATGCGCCGGAGCATCCGCGGCTCTACAATCAGCACGCCCGGTTCAACCGACTGCGCAAACTGCTCGAGCATTCCACGACGCGTCACGTGTCCCCCCCCTGTCCAGTGCCACTGGAATTATAGCTTGTTCTGCCCCGCGCCCCACCTCCCCGGTACGGTGTAAAACCGCCCGGGACTTTTCCGGCAGAGCGCGGCAGGGCAGAACGTGACGCGGCACTTCGCAGGGGGGGAGCGGCCGGCACGGAGCCGACACGATGGCGCGGATCCAGCTCCCCTGTGCCGACTCTAGTGGCCGCTGCAGTGGTGGCAGCCCCCAGCGACCGGCTCGACACGCGTCACCCCGAATCG
>DAISIS010000167.1:7534-10734 GCA_036821925.1 Pirellulaceae bacterium | reverse complement strand
CCGGGTGCCTGGTGATCTTGCTGGCCGCCAGCTCTCTGGCGATCGGGCCCCGCATTGCGGTGCTCGAGGGGTGCCAGCAGGTGCTGGCGGTCAATCGGACCCGTTTGTGGCAGGCCGTGACCGGCAGTCTGGCGGTGTGGGCCGCCATGCTGGCAGGCACCGGGCTGTGGGCGATTGTCGTGGCGACGGGAGTGCAGATCGCCTGGGAGATCCGGCTCGTGTGGGGCTCCTATCGCGCGTTCTTTCGCTCGCTGCTGTCGGCTACTCCGAAACTCGACTGGCACGGGGAGGTGTGGCCGCTCCAATGGCGGATGGGGGTGCAGTCGGCGGTGCGGTACTTCGCCTTCTACCTGTTCACGCCGGTGATGTTCGCGTTTCACGGAGCGGAAGTCGCGGGGCGCATGGGTATGACGTGGAGTGTGATGTCGAACATTCAGCTGGCGGCGTTCGCCTGGACCCGCGCCCGCGCTCCGCGTTATGGCGAACTTGTCGCGCGGCGCAATTATGCCGCGCTGGACCGCGAGTTCTTCAGGACTTCGGGCGTATCACTCGTGGCCTTGTCCGCGGCCCTGCTGGCGCTCGTGTTGACCGTCATGGGACTGGCCCGCTGCGGGGTCGCGCCCCTCGAGTCGCTGGCCGGGCGGTTCCTGGACACGCCCGCACTGATCGTCTTCGGCGCTGGACTGATTCCGATCCACATTGCGCAGTGCCTGTCGGTGTATCTGCGTGCTCACAAACGGGATCCGCTGCTGGGTATCATGGTCGTATCCAACGCGTTGATCGGATTGACCGTGTTCTGGTTCGGGAGCCGGTTCGGGCCACTGGCTGCCGGCTGGGGATTTGCCGCGGTGGCCACACTGGTGACGATGCCGGGCGTGGCTTGGGTGTGGTGGGTCTCCCGGCGGCAGTGGCATACGGCGCCGCCGGCCATGTCGCACGAAGCAGAAGGGCGTTAGTGGATGAGGCAACTGTCCCCGGAACCTGTGCAGGGCACCCGACTGCGGATCGGCATCTGCCTGAGCCTGTATTGGCCGATTGAAAGCGGCGCTGAGCGGCAGGCGCGGCGGCAGGCGCAGGAGTTGACCCGCCGCGGCCACCAGGTCACCGTCTACACGCGGCGCGTCACCGGCCGGCCGGTGCGTGAGCGCGACGGAGACGTCGAAATCTGCCGGGCCATACGCACCTGGGACCTGGGCCCGCTCTTCGGCGCCACGTTTCTGGCCAGTCTCGCCTGGCGGCTGTGGCGCGATCGCCAGCAGCTCGACCTGGTGCACTGCCACCAGGCGTCGTGGGAGGCGGTGGCCGCCGGCTGGGTTCACCGGCGCACCGGCCTGCCGACGCTGATCCAACCGGCCGCGGGCGGGCCGTACGGGGAAGTCCAGCTGATGAATCAGGCTCGAGGCCGCCGCCTGATCCGCTCGCTGATCCTGAGCAACTCCCACTTCGTCGCGATCTCGCAGCAGATCGAAGAGGAACTCAGGGAGTGGGGGGTGGCCGACGCACAGCTGGACCGGTTCGCCAGCGGCATCGACGTGGCCGAGTACGCGGCCGGCGCGTCACCGCTGGAATCACAACTGCCGGCCCGGCCCCGCGTCATCTTCCTCGGCCGGCTGCACCCGCAGAAGAACCTCGTCGTGCTCCTGCGCGCCTGGCACCGCGTCCACAGCCAATGCCCGGAAGCCCATCTGCTGCTGGTAGGAGATGGTCCACAACGAGCCGCACTGGAACAACTGGCCGCCGAACTGCAACTGACCGAAAGCGTGCGGTTCCTGGGGCCACAGAGCAACCCGCTCCCGTATCTGCAGGCGGCCGATATGTTCGTCTTGCCCAGCATCTCAGAGGGGATGAGCAACAGCTTGCTGGAGGCGATGGCCTGCGGGCTCCCCAGCGTCGTCTCGTCGGCCGGTGGCAACGTCGATCTGATTCAAGACGGTCAGGCCGGACTGGTGGCCGACGCCTCCGGACCGGCAGATCTGGCCGACCAGCTCCTGCGTATGCTGCAGGATGCTGCGCTGCGTGCGCGCTGCGGCGCCCACGCGCGGCAACTCGTCTGCCAACGATATTCCATTCAGGCGATCGTGGACCGATACGAGGTGTTGTATCGGCAATTGACCGCGCCCCACGTCTGACAAGACCGCCGGGCCCGGTGCGCCGGGGGGCGCTAGCGCTGTGCGGGCGTCAGCCGATCGGCAGCGCCGCTCGCCGTATGCGACCGGCTCGTGGCATGACGCGACCGGCGCCAGAACTTGGCCAACGGCACCTCGTCCCGGTAGCCGGACGCCTCCGCCCGCTCGCAGACCCCGACAATCGCATCGATGTACGAGTTGATGGAGTGGTCCGACAGCCAGTCGATGCGAAACCGCCCCAACGTGCGGACGAAGCCGCGGATGCGGTCGCCGGCTTTGCCCCAGTAATCAAGCTTGCGCAACTCGCCACGGCGATTGAGATACATCTCTCGGCCGGAGTGCCGGAAGCCCAACCACGCCGGCGGCAGCCGGGGCACGATGTCATTGTTGTTCACCCAGCGGATGTGTTGGATCCGGCAGTAATTGATGTACCGCTTCGTGCCGACGCGAGGTGAGCCGTACGTGAACAGTGCCTCGGGTGCCGAGGGAATCTCCGATATGAAACACCGCCCGGCGCAAATCGTGGCCATGGCACCGCCCAGGGAGTGCCCGCAGAACCAGACCTTCTTACTCCGATTGGCCTGGAGCGATTTCTCGATCATCGGCCACAACTGGTCGACTTCCCCTTTGAATCCGCGGTGCACGTGCCCCACGGTTTCGGCGACCACTTTGGCCGCGTCGATGTCCGCTTTGAGGTCATTCGTCTCGTGGGGCTCCGTCCCGCGGCACGCGATCACGACATCCGTGGCATTGTCCAGCCGATACGCCTGAGCTCCCTCCCGATCGAAAAACTCCACGTTCAGATGAAACCCGATCGGCTCGACCAGGCGTGCAACCGTCTCGCGATCGTAGTAGGCCACCCGTGAGAATTCGGCAAACAACAGCGATCGCCGCAGCAGGCTCAAGTCACTGATCGCTCCCGTGAACTTGATTCGCAGCGGCGCAGCAACCGGCCCTGGCGGCGGAGGATTCGATGCGGCGCTATCCATGGTGATGAGGTCCTCCACAACATGCCCGGCTCTCAACCATCCATAATATCAGAGAGGCCGATTTCGCAACAATACAAGTTGCGTG
>DAISIS010000167.1:0-7434 GCA_036821925.1 Pirellulaceae bacterium | reverse complement strand
CCGAGATTCTCGTACAGCTTGATGTTCCCGGTCGATGCCCCAATGCACACGATATCGAGCCGCTCGTCGCCGGTCATTTCGGTCACAGCACAGTCGACCGCGGCAATGCCGCCGTCGTCCAGCACCGTCTTCTGCCACTGAGTTCCGTGCGCGTCCGTCGCCTGATACACCGACAGCTGGTACCCGTGGCCCCGGAACCCGCTGACAATCTCGTCGCAGCCGTCACCGTCCAGGTCGCCGACCGCCAGGGCATGACCGTTGTCCATCTGGTCCTCGAGCACCGCGCGCTGCCACTGCCCGGCCTCCCACCTGTAGGCCACCACCTGGTTTCCGTGCCACGGCTCGATCGCCGCGAGAAACCGCTGCGCACCGAGCTGCCCCAGCCGCACCTCGCTGCTGCCACACTGCGGCCAGGAGCGCGGATCGCCCGCCGCGAGGTGCGTCGCCACCCACTGGCCATCGCGGAAGTCGAGCCGGTGCAGCCCGGCATAGCAGGCAGTCACCAACTGCTGCCGCGGACCGGCATCCCAGTTCGCCGGATGGATGGCGTGCAGCACACCGCGTGGCGCCGTGGTGATCGTCTCTCGCTTCCAGTCGCCAGGCCGATAGAGATACACCGGCACCGCATCTCCCTCCTGGGGCGGATACCTGCTTCCCACCATGGGCCCGACGAGCAGCACCTTGGCGCCCGTTCCTTCCGGATCGATCCAGCGCACGCGGTGCGCCGTGGGCACGCGGTCGATTTCGCGCGCCGTCCAGGGCTCTCGCACATCCGGGCCGTGCGTGAGCAAGGTCACATTCCCCACACTCTGTTTCGGGCGCGAGTCGAACTGGTAGGCCAGTACCAGTTCGGGGCATCCGTCCCCATCGATGTCCCACCCGTCGGCGTTGAGCGGGCGCGGCACGCCGGTTGCCAGCACATGCCGCTGCCAGGTCGGGTGTTCGTACCACGCGAGTTCCGTCGCCTGTTCGTCGACGGCCACCACGTCTTTCCTGCCGTCACCCGTGAGATCGATCGCCAGCAGCTGATAACCCAGCTTCAGATCGGTCGCGATCACGTGCTCGCGAAAACGGGGCAGTTCCCCGGCCTGGACTCCGGCGCCGAGACACAGCAGCGCGGCCCAGCCACAAGCCAGCCGACCGAGTCCGCGCGGCCGGCGAAGGGAGACACGGCAGGTTCGCAGTGCAGAAGAGACTTTCACGGCTATCGTCCTCCGGTCGATGGATGGGAGCACCGCAACGCGTGTATCGGTCCGGCCTCGTCCGCAGATGTGCCGGGCCGGGGTCCCGGTGTCGTGTCGCAGGAAGCGTGCAACCACGACGCGAACCGCGCACCCGCACGCGCGGAGGCGAGCGGCAGCCTGGCCCTCTACTTGCCGACGGCGATCACGTCCATGGTCAGCGTGCGGCCGGCCCGGCCGACGCCGTGCACCATGACCAGCGAGGCGGCGGGCGGGCGGAGCGGGTCGAAGGCGATCGGGCGCACGACGTCAAACCCCCGGCTCGCATCCGCATCGCAGACGAAGTAGGAGGCCTTGGCCAGATGCCGCATATCGCTCCCCGTCTGGGCGAGGATGGTCTCCAGCTGCGCGAACAGGTCGCGCACCTGGCTCTCACCGTTCCCCTCCTCACGGGCGAACAGGCCGGAGGTGTAGATGTGCCGCGTGCCGCGCACCAGTGCCACGCGGCTGAACGTGGGGGCGGCCCTCACATCCGGCGGCGTGAAGTACTGCACCGGCTCAGCTGCCGCGTCGGTGGGAGGCCACTGCGCAATCAACTCGATTTCCACGTGGGGCACGGCCACCCACTCCACGAAAACCACCGGCGGGGTCATTTGTCCGGGGAAGAACTTCGCCAGTTCGCGCAAGGCATCCTCGGCCGACGAGGCGGGGCGGAGGAACACTTTCAGCTGCACCACGTGGGCGGGCGACAGCTGCAGGAGTTCGAGGGTCTTCATCAGCGTCGCCATGGCCTTGGCGACCGCCGGCACCGCGACGTCGCTTTCTCGCGGCACCCCCGACAGGTACGCCACCCCTCCGGCCGGCAGCACGGCGGCATCGGCATACTGGGCGTCGCCAGCTACCGCGTCACAGCGTTTCAGCGCCACCGCCTGGTCCTGCGCGGCAGCCGCAGCTACCGCGTCGATGGCGACCAGCACCCCGCGGCGCGGCATGGGTGTCAGGACCGCCGTGATCGCCGGACGCACCGCCGGATCCAGCCGCTGGCTCAACTGCGCGCGCACCTGGTCCACCGTGTCCGGTGTGATCGCGTACACGTTCAGTCGCACGAGCTGGTTGAGCGCCGAACCGGCGGCCGTGAGTACAGCATCCAGATTGTTGAGCACCTGTTCGATCTGTTTGTCGAGCGCTCCAGCGCCGACGACCTGCCCGGCCTGATCCACAGGCAGCAGCTGGCGGGTGTGCACCAGCGGCTGACCCTCCACCACGACGGCCTGCGACATTCCGGCCGGCGCATCGAGCGCCACGTATTGCACGGCCGCGCCGGAGCTTCCGCCGGCGGGCGTCTCCGCCGCCGGCTGGTCTTCAGCCGCCGGGCAGTGGCCTGATCCGGTCAGGCAGGCTGCCAGTACGAACGCAACAACAAATCGCCATGTCATGGATAGAGTCCTTGGTGAATGTGGCCTAAACCTGATCGGGGAGCTCGTAGCCCTTGCGCCGGGGAATGTCGAGATACGTGTTGGCTTCGTCGTCGCCGGGGAAGACCTCTTGTTCGGGGTCCCATTTCAGCGGCCGCCCAAGCCACCGGGCGATGTTGCCCAGGTGGCACAGCGTCGCCACCCGATGCCCGCTCTCGACGTTCATGATCGGGTCTTTGCGCGAACGCACGCAGTCGTAGAAGTTCTGCATGTGGTTATCGCTCTCGTAGACGCGGATCGCGCCGGCCGGCAGCGGTTCCTCGTCCAGCCCGGCGGGATCGCATTCGTACCCGCCGCGGAAGATCGTGATCCGCCCCTTGTCGCCGATGAACGTGGCTCCACCACCCACGCGCGACTCGTTCGAGCTCAACGTCAGCACCACACCGTTGGCATATTTGAGGTTGATGATCGACCGGCTGCAGGCAGCATCCCCGCGATCCCGGCTTTCCGGCAGCGAGTACACCACCGGCTCGAGCTTCTCGGCCGGGTCCACCCAGATCTCGACAGGTCCGCTGTTGTCCATCTGCAGCGCCCAGTGCACCATGCTCAACCCGTGGCAGCCCCAGTTCGGCAGTTCGCCACCGGAGTACGGGCGGAACGACATCCAGCCGGGCCCGACCGCCACCTTCTCGGCCGGCGTCACCGGAAACGTCGGCTCCGGCTCATACGGGATGCGGGACAGGTAGAGGTCGGTGTGATACGGCACAACCTCATTGGGTCCGCACCACCGATCCCAATCCAGATACTCGGGGACCGGTTGAGGTGGAAAGTCGCACTCGTAGGGGCTCGGGTAGTTGTAGCCGATGATCGACTGGATCTTGCCGATCCGGCCGTTGATGATCAGCTCCACAGCTTTGCGGGTCTTCGGATGCGAGCGCTGTTGCTCGCCGGTCTGGAACACGCGATTGTACTTCCGCACCGCCTCGACCATCACGCGTCCTTCGCGGATGGTGTGCGAGAGGGGCTGTTCGCCGTAGATGTCCTTGCCCGCCTGGCAGGCATGAATGCAGGGCAGATAATGCCAGTGTTCCGGCGTGGCGTAGACGACGACATCCACGTTCTTGCGATCCAGCAGCGCGCGGTAGTCCTGGAAGGCCTCCTTGGCCTTGAAGTGCTTAGCCCACGCCTTGGCACGCCGCAGGTTCAGGTCGGCCACGGCGACGATGCGTGCGAAGTCGGGCCGGTTGCCCTGGCCCCCCTTGCCAATGGCCAGCTGCCCGTTGCGCCGGCCACAGCCGATAATGCCCACCCCCACCTCTTCATTCGCCTCCGAGGCTCTGCGCACAGCTTGCGCACTCGGTTTCTGCTTCTTCGTCTTGGCCGCGGGAGCCGGCTTGTCGTTGTCGCACGCCGGCAAGGCAGCACCAGCCAACGCAACACCGACCGCTTGCCCCAGCAGCCGGCGCCGCGAAATTCTCTTCGTCACGGTCATGGGATACTCCTGATACGGCGGTCCTGGAAGCATATCAGTATCAACTGACACCACCACCCCGGTCAATGCGGGGGCACACCGCACAGCCCCCTGACGACTGAGGCCCGGGCGCCTGCCCCGGCCACTCGGCCAGCTGCCGCACAGATTTCGCGCCGAGCAATTCGATCCCCTACGCGGCGTAGTGCCGCGCCACCTTCCGGATCGCCGCCCCCACTTCCAGGATGTACTCCTCCGTCATGTGCTCATCAATCATCACCCGCATGCCTGTCTCCAAGATGGCCTCGGCCTCCGGACACTTGTGCGTCGAGAAATCCATCTCGGTCAGCCCCATTTCCTTGACCGGCCAGCGCCCGGCGAAAAAGCCGTGCTGCTGGAACACAGGCTCCCCATAGAGAGGGACCTTGATGTACCCGCCCGACACCGGCGCCCCTTCGGCCAGCAGCGCCTTGACGAAGGGGGAGCGACCGCAGGTGAAGGCTTCCGGGCGCATGCGGAACATGTAGAACCAGTAGACGGCCCGGTCCTCCGGATGCACCTCGTGCGGGATCAGGCCGGGCAGGTCGGCGATCTGTTCTGTGAGCAGGTTTCCCAGCCGTGCGCGTTGGGCGGCGATGTCTTCGAGTCGCGTGAGCTGCGCGGCTGCCACGGCCGCCTGCGGTTCGCTCATGCGGTAGTTCGTGGCAAACGCGTCGAACCCGCCCCACTTCCGCCGATCGCCCCCCTTGTCGCCGAACTTCTGCAGCAGCGGTCCGAACCGTTCATCGCTGGAGCCCACGACGCCGCCGTCGCCACAGGTGACATGCTTGGAGTTCTGGAGCGAGAAGCAGGCGATGTGGCCGACGGTGCCGATCGGGCGGCCCCGATAACGCGCGCCCCACGCCTGGGCACAGTCCTCGATCAGGACCAGATTGTGGCGATCGGCCAACGCCTTGAGGGCATCCAGGTCACACGGGTTGCCGGTCAGGTGGACCGCGATAATTGCCTTCGTGCGGGGGGTGATCCGCCGTTCGACATCCGCCACATCCAGGTTATATGTCCCGGCGCCCAGGTCGGCAAAGACCGGCACCGCTTGTTGATACAGCACGCCAATCACGGAACCGATGTCGGTGACGGGGGCCGTAATCACCTCGTCCCCCAGGCCGATCCCGGCGGCTGCGACGGCAATGTGCAGGGCGGCGGTGCCCGACGAACACGTCTGCACGTACTTCACCGGACAGAAGCCCTGGAAACGCTCCGTCAGCAGTGCGGTCTGCGGCCCCTGCCAGTAGAACAGCGAGCTCTGCTGGAGCATCTGCTCGAGCTGCCGCAGCTCCACATCGCCCCAGCGCGTGCCCGATCCAGCGGACGCCTTGACCGCTTTCTCGCCCCCATCCACTGCCAGCTTGGATTCCTGGTGCGCCATCGCCGCGCTGACTCCGCGGTGCGCCGCTCCGGCCAACAGCAAACCTGAGGTCCCCGCCACGAACTGGCGACGCGAAACGGAGTGCGGCATGTTCATCGTTGGACTCCTTTGCATGGACTGAGTCGTAATGCTTGAGTGGTCATTCAGGTCCCCGTCGGATCCGGCTCGTACGGAACGAACTGGAAGCTGTACAGATCGGCGTCGCGCAGCACGAAGCGCAGTCGGACGGTCTGGCCCGCGAGCGAGCGCACGTCACCGCCTGGCGCCGTCCAGCGGACCACCTTGTCCAGCCGATCGCCGAAGATCGGCGGGCAGTCGTCGAGCGCGTAGCCCGGGACCGGCCGGCCGTCAGCGTCCTGGACTTCCACCTGGACGCTCCCCGCGCCCGAAGTGGCGAAGTTGAGCGTCAGGTTGCCGCCGGCGAAGCGGATCGGCTTGGTGACGAGTTCGCCGCCCGCCAGGGAGGCGGACGCGGACACGAAGCCGTCGACGCGGATGGTCAAGCGACGGATGCTGGTACAGGTCCCCTCCCAGTAGCCTTCCGTAGCATACAAGGAGATTTCGCGCGGCGCGTCTTCGAGCACGGACGGCGTTTCCACCATGCCCCAGAAGATAAAGTTGTCGCCGTACACCCAACTGTGTCGCGCGCGCGGGCCGGGACGCAGGAAGGCCTCATTCCACCGTTTGAACAGCTGCCCGTCGCGGCTGGTCATGAACAGTCCGTCGGTGATCGCGGCGCCGTAGCGCGGGTGGCCCTCAGCGCGCGCCATCCGCTCCTCCCGACCGGGCAGATCGAGCAGCGGCTCAGACCAGCTGCGTTCGGTATAGCGCATGGGAAACCCCATCAGAATGTGGGGGGCCCGGTAGTAGGGCTGGATCTGATTCGTATACAGGTGCTCCTCGGGCGAGCTGACGTAGGTCAGATCGACCGGGTCGGACCAGTGCAGCAGGTCAGGGGAGGTGGCCGTGCGGATCGCACGGAACCCGCCCGGACTCCAGTTGGTCGCCTCGGTGACCCCCTGGGTGAAGATCCGCCAGTAGGCGCGGTACGCGCCGAGTGTCGGGTCCCAGAAGGCCAGGTTCTGCGAATCGAAGGCCCCCTGCGTGATCACCGGCTCCGTGCTGAGCGGCGAGAAGTGGATCCCGTCAGCCGACTTCAGGATGTACATGCCAAACGGTTTGGAGCCGATCACGACGATCTTGTATTTCTCGTCGGGGGGGCAGGCCGGATTGGAGTCCAGGAAGGCGGCGGTATGCGCCGGATCCCCTCCGAACTCGGCCAGCGACTCGGGCATCAGGATGATATTGTTCGCGGTGGAGCCGCCAAACTCGCAGATGCCCAGCTCGGGGCGGCGCCAGTGAATCCCGTCGTCGCTTTCGGCATAGCAGAACGTCCACGGATGCTCCTCCATCGCCTGCGTCGCCGCCCCACCGGTGCGGTACTGGCCACCGTGGTAGTACATGCGATACAGGTTCCCCTCCTGGAACACCGACTGGTAGGCGGCGGCGTTGCCTTCCCACGGCGCGTCGGTCTGGAACACAATCTCGCGCGGCGTAGGATGATGGAGTTGCAGACGGACCTCACCCTGCATCGCCTCGATGAGGAAGTCGTCGACCAGCAGTTCGCGTCGCGCGCCGATGTCGATCGGCTCCGCGGCCGGCGCACAGAGCCCGGCCCACAGCACCGCCCACAGCACCACCGTCCAGCGAATCCAGCAACTCATTGGCAACCTCCTGGCACAGCTCCGGCGAGGCAGCCGGGCCGGCCGAAAAAAGCCACGGTCGCGCGCGTCACCTCCCGCTCCCACGCAGCGGCGCGCATACGGCAGCGGCGCGCCTGGCACTCATCTGTCGGGCCGTCTCTGGTGGGTCTCCACGCCCACGTGACCGGTGGTCCAGCGTGGAATCTGCGCGGCACGGCGACCTGCGGAAAGCACTACTTGA
>DAISIS010000166.1:0-10755 GCA_036821925.1 Pirellulaceae bacterium | reverse complement strand
CGGCTCCCGAGTCAGCGGCTCCCGAGTCAGCGGCCCCCGAGTCAGCGGCTCCCGAGTCAGCGGCCCCCACATACCTGTCGGCGGCCAGCTCGCCCGACGCCAGCGCCGCGGCCGCGCCGCTCTCGGGCGACGAACGCCTCCGCACGCTGGAGGAGGTCCTGACGCTGCTGACGCGCGCGCTCGACTGACCACGCACCTGCGTCGGGAGGATGAGCGCCTAGTAGCAACGCGAAACGCGGGCAGGTCAACAACGCTCCGACGCGGCGCTCATCCTCCCGAGGCAGGAAAAATCTCCGGAATTCTTGAGGGCTGGCGACGCTCGTTTGCGATTCCCCGCTCGAGCGGTCGCGAAGGTCAGCAGGATAATCACCAAAACGTGGCAGCACCCCTCACGGAATTTCTGGATTTTGTTGCGAGTCGGGAGAGCCCTTGGTATATAAGCAAGGGCGACGTCGGCCCGCACCATGGTTGCCGGCAGGAATCGAGCGCATGAAGGAATCCGATTCGGTCAGTGAGTGGATCGAGAGTCTGCGCGCCGGCGATCGGGGGGCGGCGACTCCGCTGTGGAACCGCTTCTATACGCACCTGCTGCAGGTCGCCCGCCGGCGTCTCAACGGCGCCGCGCGCCGCGTGGCGGACGAAGAGGATCTGGTGGCGGCCGCCTTCGCGTCGTTCTTCGCGCGGATGCAGGAGGGGCAGTTCCCCGAGCTGCACTCGCGGACCGAATTGTGGGCGCTGCTGGTCACCATCACCGACCGCAAGGCGGTCAACTGCGTCCGCCGGCACATGTCGGTCAAACGCGGGGGCGGCCGCGTGCACAACGAGTCGACCTATGGCCCGCGGCGGGAAGAGGAACGCGAGACGCTGCTGGCCCGCGTCGAGGGACATACGCCGTCTCCCGACCGGATCGTGTCGATGTCCGAACTGCTGGAGCGGCTGGATGACGATCTCCGCCGGATCGTGCGTCTGAAGCTGGATGGATTCACCAACGAGGAGATCGCCCAGGTCGTCAACCGCTCCGTGGCGACCATCGAACGGCGTTTGCGGCTGCTGCGCGATGCGTGGATCCAGGAGTTACTGGGATGAGTCTGCTGCGACGCGACGAGTCGCTCACCCTGACAGACCGCCAGGAGCTGGACGGGATCTGTCTCGCGTTTGAGGACGAGTGGCTCGCGGGACGCCGCCCGGTGGTGGAGGGGTACCTGCGACAGGTTCCTCCGGCCCGGCAGTCCGCGCTGCTCAAGGAACTGCTGCTGCTGGAACTCGACTACCGGCGCAGCCTGCACGAGGAGCCCTGCCGGGAAGACTATTTGGCGCGGTTTCCCGCCGCGGCGGCCAGCGTGGAGGCGGCGTTTCAGGAGGCCTGTGCGCGGGCGGTGCCGGTGCGGTTCCTGCCGGGCAGCCGGATCGGCCGCTACCGCGTGCGGCGCAGATTGGGCAGCGGCGCCTTCGCGGCCGTCTATCTGGCTTGGGACGAGCAGCTGCAGCGGGAGGTCGCGGTCAAGGTGCCGCACCCGGCACACCTGGCCCACCTGGGCACCGCCGACCAGCGGCAGCGGCTCGTCGACGAGGCGCGGGCCGTGGCCAATCTCAAACACCCGCACATCGTGGCGCTCTACGACGCTGCTGAACTGCCGGACGGGACGGTCTACCAGGTGATGCAGTACGTGCCGGGCCAGTCGCTGCGGGAGTTGCTCGACCGCGGGGCCGTCCCGCCCGATCAGGCCTGCCGCATCCTGGCCGATGTGTCGGACGCCATCGCGGTGGCCCACCGCGCCGGGGTCATCCACCGCGATCTGAAGCCGAGCAACATCGTGCTGGACGACCTGCTCCAGCCGCATGTCTGCGACTTCGGATTGGCGCTGAGCGAGAGCCAGCAGAGCGAACGGCGCGGCGAGTATGCCGGGACCCTCTCCTATATGGCGCCGGAGCAGCTGCGGGGCGAAGCACACCAGCTGGATGGTCGCGCCGACATCTGGGCCGTGGGCGTCATGCTCTATGAACTGCTGACCGGGCGACAGCCGTTCCAGGGGCGCGACCGCCAGGAACTCACAGAACAGATTCTCTCGCGCGACCCGCGTCCGCCGCGCCAGATCG
Source organism: Pirellulaceae bacterium (assembly GCA_036821925.1). Classification (GTDB taxonomy): domain Bacteria; phylum Planctomycetota; class Planctomycetia; order Pirellulales; family Pirellulaceae; genus JAAYDI01. The sequence goes on along the minus strand of DAISIS010000166.1, from coordinate 8,658 downwards.
ACCCCCGCATCGGGCGCTCCGTCGAACGCGTCTGTCTCCGCTGCCTGGCACGCCAGCCGGCGGATCGCTACGCCACGGCGGCGGATGTGGCCGAGGACCTGCGCAGGGCCCTGGACCGCTCCGCCCGCCGCAGATCGCCGGCGCTCTCTGGCGGTCTCCTGCTGCTGGCGCTGCTGCTCGTGTCGGCAGCCGTGGCCCTGTGGCTGCACTACGCTCGCCCAGCCGGTGCCCGGATCCTGCCCCTGCACGGGTCGCTCGAACTGACCGTCTGGAATCCGGCCCACTCTCAGCGGCAGGGGGTGCGCCTGGACGATGCGCAGGCCATGCCCCTGCGCCCCGGCGACCAGGTGCGGCTGGCCATCGAACTCAACCACCCGGCCTACGCCTACATCGTGTGGCTCGACGCGCAGGGGAGGCCGGCGCCGGTCCACCCGTGGCGCGGCGGGAACTGGCAGGACCTGCCGGCCGAGTGCCTGCCCGTGAGCGGCCTGACGCTGCCGTCCGAGCCGGATACCGGTTGGGAGATGCGCGCGCCGCAGAGCGGCATGGAGACGCTCCTGTTGCTGGCCCGCCACTCCCCCCTGCCGGCCGACGTCCCCTTGCGCGAACTGCTCTCCACCCTGCCCCACGCCACGATTGCGTGCCGGCCCCACGCGGTGCGGTTCCACGCCGGACGGCTGCTGCCCGTCGCGCAGTCGCGCGACGCCCTGCTCGATCGCCCGCGGGAGATCCACGATCCGCTGCTCCAGCTGCATCAGGAACTCGCCACCCGCCTGCGCCCGCACTTCGAACTGATTCATGCGGTGAGCTTCCCCGTACAAGGAGACTGACGCATGCTCTGTGGCTGCCGCAACGGATGCCGGACCGACTGGCGCAAGCCGTGCCATGGCCCCCGCTGGCCTCGGGCCACCCTACTGGCCGCCCTGCTGGCCGCCCTGGCGCTGACATGCTGCGCGGTTCCCTCGCCGGCCGGCCCGGGAGAGCCCCAGCAGAAGGTCCCCGGCCCAACGCCAGAGGGACCAACGCCCGACGCTCAGCAGACGGCACTGGTGGCCGAACGCGACCGGTTGATCCTCAGCGCCAATCACGCCTATCAGACCAGGCAGTACGACGAGGCCATGGAACGCCTCCGACAACTCGTGGCCCTGTACGAGACAATGTATCCCGTGTCGCAGTACCCCACCGGGCATATCGACTTCATCCAGGTCTATTTGAGCATGTGCAACGTCGCCGAAGCGCGGCAGGATTACGCTCAGCTCGCGAGCCTCGGCGAGATGGGGCTGCGGGCCTGCCGTACGCTGTGCCCGCACCATGACCAGGCCGAGACCAGCGCCGCGGAAGCGCTTCTGCACCAGTACGTTGGTAAGGCGTTCCATGCCCGCCACGACCGTGCGAAGTCGCGCGAGCACTACACGCACGCCGTAGATATCTGCCGCGCGTGTCTGGACCAGGATCCGAATGGTGCCATGCACGTGCTGATCGCCGAAGTCTATGACGCGCTGGCCCAGATCTGCATGAGCGAGGGTGACCTGCGGACGGCCGATGACTACTGGTCGCGCGCGGTATCGGAATTCGAGTACCGCGTGCGCCTGGCGTACACGCTCCATGAGCAACGGCAGTATGCCAAATACCTGTTCGCGCGCAGCAACGCTTTGCGTCACCTCGGAAGGTACGAAAATGCCCTGACCTACGCTCAACATGCCTATGACGTCAGCCTGCGCCTGCTGCTGATCACCCGTTCAGATGAAGATTACGTGAATACGATTCGGATACTTTTCGAGCAAGGTGCACTGCATCGGGATGTTGGCAATAATCAGCCGGCACTCAGTGCGCTTGAGAACGTCCGATGCAAGCTACTGAGTGAAGACAATCACGATGCCCGCTTCCCCGGTATGTTGGATGCGGTTCTGTGCAATCTGCTGGTGTTGGCGGTGTCGCAGGAAGATCAGCGGGCGTTGGAGATCTGCCGTCACACACTGCTTTCTCGACACGCTGCACGTATAGGTCGATCTCCGCTTGGTGGCGACGCGGTTGAGTACGCTGAACTGATGCGCAATTTGGCGTACGCGTTTGGGGAAAGTGACGACTACGCACTTGCGGAGCACTACTATGGGCAGGCGGTAGGTCTTTTATCTACAGATGATGCGACAGTGTCCAGTAGATCGAAGCTCCTGGAGATGGCCGTTGTACGCCATGATCGCGCGCTTCTTTTTGATCGCATGGGACGTTACCAGGAGGCCCAAGACGAGTACGTTCAGGCACTTGGGACCGCGCATAAACTGTATCCAGCCGAACTGTATCCCAGTGGTCATCCGCTGCTCAGTCGCGTGATGCAGAATATGGCGACCCACTGCTGGATGGTCGGGGAGACGGACAGGGCGGCGGACCTCTATCACCAGGTCGTGGTGATGAATGAGTCTTTCTTCCCCACAGCGGACTATCCCGATGGACATCCGCGGTTGCAGGAAGCATATGCGGCCTGGTCCGACGTGCTGACCCGCGAGAGGAGATTCGATGAAGCGGAGACGTACGCAGTCAAGTCGCACGAGATGATCGTGAAGCGGGCGGGCGGTCACGCAGCGACCACCGCACGGGGCAGCGGCGAGCTGGCGGATTCCTGGGTCCGGCTCGGCAGATTGAGGCGTGCGCGTGGTGACTATGCGGCGGCAGATGAGTTGTTTCAGCAGGTGCTGAGGATACACGAGCGCGCTGGCTCAGGCGATGCCGGCAGCCGCTTGGAGATCGCACTGGTGCTCGCCGAGTTGGGCCGACCAGCGGCTGCGGATGGTAATTCTGCCGCGGCGCTGGAGTACCATCAGCGATCGCTGGCGATGCACCGAGATCTGTTTCCTGCCGAGGCATTCCCCACCGGGCATCCGACACTTGCCAACGCGCTTCGCGACCTGGGAGTCACGTATCTGGATGCAGGCCAGCCAGTCGAGGCGTTTGGCCTGCTGGCCGAGTCTGCCGGGATGGAGCACGCGATCGGTGAGGCGTTCTTCGGCGGAGGTTCCGAGGCCCAGTTGCTGAATCTGGCCGCCCGCAGGTTCCAATCGCTGGGGCCGCTGCTCGAGGCATGGCGGCAGACACAGCTTCCGGCGGAGGATGTCTACCAGTACGTCTGGATGCGGCACGGCTTCGTCCCCCGCCTGATTGCGGATCGGCAGCGCGCCTTGCGCGCACTGGCACGCGATTCCGAACCGGCGAGCTACGAGAAGTACGCAGCTGCCAGGCAGGATCTGGCGCGGGCCCTGCTCGTGTCCGTGACCGATCAGGAACGAAACAATACCCCACGCATCGAAAGAATCCGAGAGCTGAATGTGACCAAGGAGCACCTGGAGCAGGAGCTGACACGGAGTCTGGAGTCAATGCAGGCTGCCTGTCCGCCTGCAGAGCAGATCAACATGCTGGCCCGGTCGCTACCCGCGAAGTCGGTTTTCGTAGACTTCTTCTCCTCTGCGAGGCTGCCCTTCGACGCGACGCTGCCGAATCGTTCAGAACACGGTACAGCAGACAGGTTCTTGGCCTTCGTCGTCAGCGGGGATCGTCCGGTTGCGTGCGTTGATGTGGGTGATTCCAGTGAGATCGCTACGCTCGTCGAAGCGGGAAAGAAGGAGTGGTCAACCGGCGATATCGGAACTGCTGCCTTGACGCTGCGACAGAGAGTCTGGGATCCAGTATGCCGCTGCTTCGCCGGCGACGTCGACACTGTCTACATCGCCCCTGACGGGATCCTGGCCGAAGTCGCCTGGAACGCACTCCCCGGCCCCGGAGAGTCGGGAGTGCTGTTGGAGCAATTCGCGATTGCCACTGTGCCCCACGGTTCGTTCCTGCTCGATCGGCTGCGTGAGCCGAAGTCCGATCAGCGATCACTCACTCCTGTTCTGGCGGTCGGAGATGTGGACTATGGACACCCGGAACAGGTCGCTCGGGTCGCATCCCAAGGACTCAAGCAACTGAGATGGGAACCCCTCCCGGCGAGCCGCCGTGAACTGGAAGCCATCGTTGCCCGCATCGCACCCGATCAGCTGATGCTCCTCACAGGAGACCAGGCGACTCCTGAGAACGTGCTCGCGGGGCTGCGCACGGCTCACGCAGCCCACTTTGCGACACACGGTTTCTTCGTGGACCAGGATATCAGCGCCGCCCTGGACTTGGCTGGCACGGAAAACGGACCAACGCACCTGACGATCAACCGGACCCGAACATCGGTCCTGGGACGCAGTCCTCTGCTGCGCTCCGGACTCGCCCTGGCCGGGGCGAACACTCCGGCGCCGAATGACGAATCGGGGGTCCCGATCAGCGCGCCAGGGATCCTGACCGCCGAGTCGATCGCGACTGTCGACGGGCAGCATCTGCAACTGGTCGTGCTGAGCGCGTGTGACACGTCGCGCGGCGATGTCGCCCTGGGCGACGGCATACTGGGAATCCAGAACGCTTTTCACATCGCCGGCGCACGCAACGTGGTCGCGGGACTCTGGAAAGTGCCAGACGAACCGACAGCCGAGTTGATGAGTGATTTCTACAGGCTCCTCTGGGTAGAACACCAAACGCCACTGGCTGCGCTCCGCGAGGCACAGCTGAACATGCTTCATCGCGGACGTGCCGCCTCGGCCAGGCTCCGCAGCCCAGGGCCGGAGCTGAGCAAGACGGTCCGGCTCAACAACACCCTGGGATCCCGTGCACACAACTGCCGCACCCAGGAGTGGGCGGGGTTCGTCCTGTCGGGACCCGGCTTCTGATTCGACCTGCACCAACGCCCCGGCACGGGCTGCCAGACGCGCTTCACGGTGCCTCTTTCTCCCCTGGTCATGCCTGACTGCCGGCCGACAGGTCATGCCTGTGAGGCCGCCAGTTCTGGCGGACCCGCATGACGCGCTGCCCGCGCCGGCCCCCGGCCACACTGCCGGCTCGATCCACCAGAGCATCACCCCCTATGCTGGGAGTAATGCTGTGCTCCATATGGCCGGCCTTGAGCGGAGTAATCAGCCCAAAAATACGGAATAAAAAGGAGTTATCACGTTTTGAGCAAATTGTTTGCAGCCTTCCCAGGCCGTGATTATTGTGGAAGATACATGTCCGCACCAGACGGACTGACTCTGCGTAGATTTTCTAAATTACGCAGATTGTTCTTCTGGATTGCAGGTCTAACAGGAGTTCTTCTGTGCCATCCGAACGGGTGGGGTCGGATTGCCCGCTTGAACCGGAACGAGTCACGACTGTGATAGGGGTATGCCGTAAGCCATGGGTAACGCAATGAAATCGCATCGCCGCATTACGAACCACCGAGGTAACCAATTGAGTCGCCGTCGCACGTCGCAGGCACGGCGATCCGCGTCACGGAGCCTGCTGGCCGAACGGCTGGAGGATCGTCGACTCCTGTCCGGGGTCGAGACCCCCTATCACAATTCCATGGCCCCCACGGATGTCACACGCGACTGGATGATCACACCGCGAGATGCGCTGCTGGTCATCAACGAATTGAACGACGGTGGTGCCCGCGACCTCAATCCGAGTTTGGCGTCTACCGAAGCCAGTCGTGTGTTCGTCGACACCAATGGCGACAACAAGCTCACGCCGATTGATGCCCTGCGCGTGATCAATGCGCTGAACAAGGGTGAGGGGCTGGACGCGGTAGTAGGATTCCGGTTGGAGTTGCAGGACGAGACTGGCGCGGTGATCGAGCCGCTCAAGGACAACGTCGGGAACGTGATTCTGGACGGCGACGGGGACCCGATCTACGCGGTGAACGTGGGTGATGAGTTCCGCGTGCAGATCTACGTCAACGACCTGCGGTCGTCGGTGGGTGCGAATGGTGGTGTCTTTGCGGCGGCGATCGACGTCGGCTACAACGATCCGGCCTTATTCTCGCTGGACGGTACCAAGCCCGATGCGTTTACCGATCTGGCGCTGTTCGAGAGCTACTTCAAAGCCAGCAGTTTCTATTCGCAGTCGGGCTTGGACGTCTACCCGTCGGCGATGAACATGGACGGCGATGGGGTGGCGAACGAATACGACGAACTCAAGACGTTTGCGCCGACACTCACGCCGTTTGGTGTGGGGGAGAAACCGTTCATCTATGTGACGATGACGGCTGACAGCGTGGGCAAGCTGACGCTGGCGGCGAACCAGTCGGATGAAGATCCGCCGTTGAGCGACATCCTGCTGTTTGGGGAAGACGAGGCGGTGGATGTGAGCGTGGTGGATTTCGGGCTCCCCCTGCACATCACGATCGTCCAGCCGGTCAATGCGGAGGATGACGCGTTCGCCGTGGCCGAGGACAGTGGCGCCACGAACTTGAACGTCCTGGCCAACGACTTCCTGCAGAGCGGGTCGACCGGGACGCTGGCGCTGGACGAGGCCGGGTTGATTCAGCCGGCCAACGGTGTGGTGGCAGTCATCGGCTCGCAGATCCAGTACACTCCCAACGCCGACTTCTTCGGCACCGACACGTTTGTCTACCGGGCGATCGACGGGCTGGGTAACTCCGACATTGCGACGGTGACGGTGACGGTGACCAGCGTGAATGACGCTCCCGTGGCTGTGAACGACATCGTCACGGGCATCCAGGAAGACAGCGTCAACAACGTCCTGGACGTGCTGGCCAACGACAACGGTGGCCCGGCCAACGAAGACCAGACGCTGACCATCGATCCGGCTACTCTCACGCAGCCGGCGCACGGCACCGTGACGCTGATCAACGGCAACACCCAGATCCAGTACACGCCGGTCGCCAACTACTTTGGCAGCGATTCGTTCCAGTACTCCGTGATCGACAGCGGTGGGCTCAAGAGCGGCATGGCGACGGTGAGCATCGCGATCGAGAACGTGAACGACGCGCCGACGGTCCAGAACGACCAGGCGACGGGTATTCTGGAGGACAGCATCGGCAACGCGATCAACGTGCTGACCAACGACAAGCCGGGGCCCATCGGAGTGGGTGACGAGAGCGGTGTCGATTCGCTGACGATCATCAGCGTGCAGGATTTCAGCCAGGGTGGATCTGCCACGATCTCTGGCGGCAATGTCCTGTATACACCGGCTCCCGACTTCTTCGGCACCGAGACCTTCACCTACACCGTCCAGGACAGCGGCGGCCTGACGGCGACCGCCACTGTGACGGTCACTGTCGACAACGTGAATGATCCGGTCGACGCGCTGGACGATGTCGTGTTCGTGGACGAAATGACCGCGGACAACCCGCTGACGGTGCTGGACAACGACAGCCCTGGTCCGGCCAACGAGGTCGGCCTTGACGACCTGATCATTACGGACGTGACCACGCCCGACCTGGGTGGCACCGTCACGATTGCGGCCGACGGCAAGAGCATCCTGTACACACCGGATCCCGAGGCGTTGGGGCCGTATACCGAAACGTTCGTGTATACGATGACCGATGGTGAGTTCACCGACACCGCGACGGTGACGGTCAACGTCGAGCCGGTCGTGCGCCCGCGGGCACGCGACGACAAGTACACGGTGGCCGAGGACAGCAGCGACAACGCGATGGCCGTCCTGGTGAACGACCTGTTCAACGAAGGCGCTACCCGCACGCTGTTCGAGATCATCACCGCGCCGGTGCACGGGACCGCCGTGATTGACGGCGAGAACATCGTGTACACGCCGGCTCCCGACTTCTTCGGCACCGATACGCTCGAGTACCGCATCGACGATGATTTTGTCGGTGAGGACGAGCAGGAGAGCGTGCCGAGCACGGGTGTGGTCACCATCACCGTGTTGGGGGTGAACGACGCGCCGGTGGCGAACGACGATGCCTTCACCGGTATTCTCGAGGACAGCGCCGCCAACCAGTTGGACGTGTTGGCCAATGATTCGATCCTGCCCGATGCGGGCGAGACATTGACGATCACCAAGGTCGGAGCGAACGTGGCCGGTGACGATGGCCAGACGGCACAGGGCGGCACCGTGACGATCTCGGCGGGCAAGGTCCTCTACACGCCGGCTCCCGACTTCTTCGGCACCGACACGTTTTCCTACACCATTACGGACGGCAACGGGGGCTTCGCCACCGCGACCGTGACGGTGGAAGTGGACAACGTCAACGATGATCCGACGGCCAATCCGGACGCCTTAGACGTCCTGGAAGACAGCGTCGACCACGAACTGGACGTGCTGGCCAATGACTCGATTGCTCCCGACGTCGGCGAAACGCTGACGATCACCAGCGTCGGCGCCAATGCGGCCAGCAACGACGGACTGACCGCGCAGGGCGGGACGGTAACGATCTCCGGCGACAAGGTGCTCTACACACCACCGGCCGATTTCTTCGGCACGGACTCGTTCACCTACATCATCTCGGACGGCAACGGCGGCACCTCCAAGGCCACCGTGACGCTCACCGTCAATGACGTGAACGACGATCCGACGGCCGTCGACGATCAGCTGATGGCGCTCAAGGACTTCACCAACCAGGAACTGGACGTGCTGGCCAACGATTCGATCGCGCCGGACGTCAACGAGACGCTGACCATCAGCGGGCTCGGGCCGGCCAATGAGACGACGATCGACACGCCGCACGGCACGGCCACGATCTCTGGCGACGGCACGAAGATCATCTACACGCCCGATCCGGGCTTTGAAACGGTCGGCGACGACTTCGACACCTTCACCTATACGATCAGCGATGGCCGCGGCGGC
>DAISIS010000165.1:0-10839 GCA_036821925.1 Pirellulaceae bacterium | reverse complement strand
GCGTGGGATTCGCACCCACTGGAGATCACCGTCTTTCACGGCATACTCCTTTCTCGGTGACGCCAACACCCAGATTCTAAGCCGATCAACACAGTCGCTCAACAGCGGCCGCCGATGCCTCTGCAGGGGTCGCCGACCGTTGTGCAGAAATCGGTGGTTTTCGACGCTGTTTCAAGTACCCGTGACGGCGACGAGTTGATGACACCGCGATAGACAACGTCGTCCCGCCTACGGGGGCGTCTTCGCCTGGGCCTCCGATGTCACGTCCTGAGTACCCGGCGTCGGGCACCCTTCACCGGAAACACTATACCAACTAAGCACGCTGACCAGAAACCATAGGGCCAGGATGAGCCATGTCGCCGTGCCCAAACGCGATTTCTGATACCGGTGAGGGTGCCGTCGCGTGAGCGCCGAGCCGATGGCGAGCGGCACCAGAACTATACCAAAGCATACCAGTGCCGCTGCACCCATCGCCACGCGGTCACGGTCGTGAATCGCAGCCCAAAGAAGATCGGCGTATGTCGGCAGAATGAACACGAGCACGGCCAGCGCGAATGCCAGGAAGATGAGGAAATGGCGACGCCGGGGCCCGTCGTTCGTCAGCGGTTCATCGCGACCGAGTACCGTGGGGTTTATCGGTGACGCGCAGGAATTGTCGCCCATCGCAACCATCCGCTTCCGTGTACGCTTCGTTCCAGAATCGGTGGTTTGATGGACCACTCTGTCTGCTTTTGCAGACTTGCGTGTTACAGACTCCACCCTTCCGGTCCGGAGGGTCGAAGGCGAGGTACGAGCCTTCGGGGAGGGCGTTGGCAACGCGCTCGACACTCCATTCCGAAGACTCCCCCCATGGCTCAAGGTGAACGTGCCGAGCGGGTCTGGATGCCGGTGTTGCATTTCTTAGAATCTTAGAACCACGCAGCCGGACTGCGGAACAGCAGGCGGATCTCGTCGCGCGACAGGTTCCCGCTGGCACGGCGGACTTCCTGGCCACCGCTGAAGAAGATGAACGTGGGCACACGTCGCACGCGCAGCGATTCGACGCGCGCCCGGTCCCGCGCAAGATCGACCGTCTCGATCGAGTAGCCTTCCTGCCTGAGCGCGGCGACCGCCGGCCTAGTCGTACGGCACGGCCCTCACCGGTCCATGGTCACATACACGAGACGCCCGTTTTCGGGGCGCGGTGTCATGTCGTCCACGATCGCGTCCTTGTGCAGGGCCAGGACCGCGACAATCGGAACCAGAAACGCGATGGCGATCAGCGCGAAGGTGCTCTTGGACAGCGTGCTCTTGGACATAGATCGGACCATCCGGTGCAACCAGGATCGTGCCGGACAGCCAGCCTGTCCGCCCTCTGAAATCTAGTACTCACCTGCCGCTGGCCGCCCGCTTTCCGCCCGCCACCCACCAGCTCGCCGCAGCACACGTCGGGACAATCCCTACAACCGTTGGCCTGCGCCCCGAAGGATCCGCTCCCGGCCCGCTGGGCTTCGTCAGTCTTCCACGTTCGCGCGCGTGCTGACCCGCTGGCCACCTATTCCCAGGACGGCACCACCAGACGCTCGCCGTCCCGGAGCGACGACTGATGCGCCACGATGCCCGGGACGGTCATGGCCAACGCTGCGTGCACATCGATCACGGGTGCACGGTCTGCCAGGATCGCCGTCACGAACTCGTGGCAGAGATGTCCGTGCGAACCGCCGTGGCCACCGGCAGCCACGGTCGGCGGCAGCGGCGGGCGGGAAAGGTCGGGCAGTTCGGCGAGCGTCCCCTGGTAGCCGCCGACGAACGAGCCCTGTTCGCCATACACCCGACCCGCTTCGCCGCTGTACCCCTGCACCGATTTGCACATCGACATGCGGGAACAGCCCCCTTCGCTGGTGTCGAACAGCGCGACTTGATCCGCGAACGGATTGTCGTAGGCGTTGCCCCCTTTCTGGTAGATCGCGTGCTGGCCGGGAAAGCCCAGACAGGAGACGCTCGTGTAGCGTTTGCCCGTCACCCACGTGTAGTAGGCGGTGGAATGGGTCGGATACCAGAGGGGTGGGCACCCGGTGCGCCAACCCTGGAACGAGGGAAAGTCCCCCGGAATGTAGTGGACGTATTCACCCTCCGAGTACACGATGCGTCCAAAACCTCCCGCCTGATAGATCTGCCGCATTGCATAGCAGTCGGCGTGGAAGCAGCTCGTCTCGGCCATCATGTACTTCAGCCCGGTGCGCTGCACCGTCTCGAGCAGCTCGTGGGCCTGTTCGATCGAGCCCCACGTGGCCGGCACCGCTGTCATCACATGCTTGCCGTGCTGGAGGCAGTCGATGCAGTGCCGTGCGTGGCTGGCCGCGTCGGTGGCCACGAAAACCGCTTCAATTGCCGGGTCCTTGACCAGCTCTTCCAGCGATGCATACGACCGGCTGCATCGACAGGCTTCCATCATCTGGCTGCACCGCTCAGGAATCAGGTCGCTGACCGCCTCCACGTGCACATTCGGATGGTCCTGGAATCCAAACGCAGCGCCAAACTGGCACACTCCGTGCCCCACAATCCCGACCCGGATCTTGCGATCGGAAGACGGTTCCCACTTCTTCTCCGGTGCCGGCTCCTCTGCAGTTGCGACCTGCGTGCAGAGGTTCGCGGTGATCGCTCCCAAGGAACCGATCCCAAGAGCGCCCAGAAAATCACGTCGACCGTAAGCGTCGCGCAGCATGTCCAGGTTTCCTTTGCGTTCGGAAAGATATACTAAACCGGCGCTGTGGCACCCGGCATTCTATCACAACGCCATCTCCGCCGCCGCACACCACAACGCATCACAAGCCATTAGTCATTTGTCATTTGTCATTGATCATCCGCCATTCCTTCATACACTCGTCATTCGTCCTTCGTCATTCGTCATCGCCCACCCCCCCATCTCATCACACGATTTCCCCGGGGCGCTTGCGGCGTGCCGGACGAGTGGCTGATAATACGACGGGGACCAAGCACAGGGAGATTTCCATGACGATTCGCAGGCTGAGTATGTTGTTCTGCGGGGTGTTGGTGTGCGGGGTGTTGTCCATGGGTGGCGCAACGGCGGTGGAGCCTGGGGAGGCGACTCCGTTCGTGCGTGATGTGCGGACCGGGTACCTGCTGAACTGCACTTTCCGGGCGATCCGGCCTTACATCTGGAAGCAGACGCCGCTGTTGACCGGCTGGGAGACCGACGCGCGGGGCGGCGGGTGGGAATCGAGCCCCAGCGGTTTCTTCCCCGGCAACTTTGCTTTCCACAAGGACTGGTTCAAACTGCGCGACGCCAGTGCACAGCATGCGGTCACGATCCGCCATCAGATCGCGCGTCAGACGGAGGGCACGATCACGCTGGAGTTGCGGTTCATGCTGCCCGCCGCTCTCGACGGCGCGGCGTGGCAGCTGCGTGATCTCACGAACGTCGCTGTGGGGCTGGTGGTCTGCGACGGCAACTTGAGTTACGAGACGGCGGACCGGCCGGTGCCCATCATGCCGCTGGAACTGAATCATGAATATGGCATCCGTGTCGACGCCGACCTGGACGCGCAGACCGCCACGATCTATATCGATGGCGAACGGCAGGCGCGGGAGGTGCCGTTCGCCCGCCCGGTCCGCAGCGTGGACTATGTGCGCATCACGACCGGTGAGTCTGCGGTGGGCGAGATGTTCCTGCCGCTCGTGCGTGTCGCGAAGGGGTACACGGCGTGTGAGACCTTCGTCACCTGTGCACCGGGCCGCGTGCCAGACGACTGGACGGCGCAGGGACCCGCGCGCGTCGCACCGCTGCCGAGCGCTTCGGGACCGGACATCTTCAGTCTGCAGCTGAGCGAACGCGCGGAGGTAACTAGGCCGTGGGAACGCTGCAGCGGCCGGACTGTGTGGGAGTTCAAGCTGCTGTTGCCGGCACGCTGCGACGGGGCGGTTGCCCAGCTGGTAGACGATACCGGGCGTGCGGGCACAATCGCGACGCGCGATGGCCATCTGTGCTACGTCGATCCGCAGGGCCAGCGTGTACCGCTGGTCGCAGACTACCGGGGCAACCTCTGGTACGCCTTCAAGGTAGTGGCGGACCCGGAGTCTGGGGCGGCGGAGATCTTCGTCAACGGCAAGTCGGTCGGCGTGGCCAGTGCATTCTCGGCGCCGGCCAAGCGTTTCCAGGCCATGCGTTTCGCGATGTCAGGCGCGGGGGTGCTGTGGGTTGACGACGTCCGCGTGTATGCCTGGCAGGACTATCCGGCCGACTACGTGCCGCCACCGCAGCCTGCGGCACTCCGCGGCGACTGCCTGCTGGGGGTGCAGAGCTGTTCGCTGTGGAAAGAAGGAGACGCGTACGCGGGGTGGGACTACGTGTATCCCTTCGCCGACCGGCGCAAGCCGCTGCTGGGCTGGTACGACGAAGGAAATCCCGAAGTCGCCGACTGGGAAATCAAGTGGCAGGTGGAGCACGGCATCCAGTTCGAGCAGTATTGCTGGTACCGGCCGAACGATGCAATCAACTATCCGATCAAGGATGGAGTGCTGGAACACGGGATTCGTGACGGGCTGTTCAACGCGCGCTACAGCCAGCTGAAGAAGTTCACGATCATGTACACGAACCAGGGGGCGGGAGACACGAACCCCGATGACTGGCAGCACCACATCATTCCCTACTGGATCGAGTACTTCTTCAAGGACGCGCGCTATTTGAAGGTGGACGGCAAACCGGTCCTGGCGATCTACTATCCCGATTTCTTCCTCCGCGATTTTGGCGGTGTGGAGGGAGCGCGGCGGGCGATCGAGCGGTTGCGCGATGACTGTGTGCAGGCGGGCTTCCCGGGCGTGATCGTGCTGATGGAGTTGCGCACGTCCAACCGCGACGTCATGCAGACGATGAAGGCCATGGGGATCGACTACTGCTATGCCTACACCTGGGGTACGGGGGACGTGAACCGGCAGCGTCAGGAGAACGCAGCGCAGCGTGACGTGGCAGAAGCGATCGGGTTCCGCATGTTGCCCAGCATCTCGATGGGCTGGCAGACCTCTCCGTGGGACGGCACGCAGGACCCCGGCACGGGCTGGGCCTCCGTGCCCGACTTCCAGGCTCTGGCTCAGTGGGCCCGGGACGAGTTCATGCCGACGCTGCCGCCGGATTCGCTCGGCCGGCGCATGCTGATGCTGGCGAACTGGAACGAGTTCGGCGAGGGGCATTTTCTGATGCCCTCCAACCTGGCCGGGTTCGGATACCTCGACGCGCTGCGCGAAGTGTTCACCGAGGGGGGCGCGCACCAGGACGTTGTGCCAGCCCCGTCGCAGCAGCGGCGGTTCACCGCGTTGTTTCCCAGGGAGTAACGAGCCGCCACGCGCGTCGTGCCCGTGCGCGACGCGCCGGCCGCGGCCGGCAGTCCCAGATCATGCAGGACACAACGGCTTTGTTTCAGAAGGGCACGGCTATGGCACACACGACCCGCACCACACTTGCTGTACTGCTGTACCTGGCAACGGCCCACACCGCCGCTCAGACCTGCGGCGGCGGCCAGTCTGCCACCCATCCGCTGGCGGCCCCCGGCGTGACCAGTCTGGTCAATCCGTCAGTGCAGTACGTGGTTCCGCAGACGCCTTATGTCCAGCTGCAGCGCGGCGCCGTCACGGCGATCATCGTCGACAACCGGGCCGTGGACGTCCCGCATCTGCCGGGGCACCGTGCAGGCTACAACGGCATCGCGTCGCTCACGCACGCTGAGCGGACCGAGAATCTGTTTGTTCCGGAAGTGGCCGGACTGAACTTCGAGCACATCCATGACGGGACGCTGGCCGTGAACAAGGAGCGGTTCGAGCCGCGGCGCGCGCCTATGGAACTGCGCGTGGTGGACGAGTTCACCGTGGAGGTCTATCAGCCGCCCACACCCAACTGGCAGTTGGAGAGTTGTGGGCGGTATCGGCTGCTCCCGGATGGGGTCGTGGAATACACGTTCGAGTGCATCCCGCGCGGCGCGACGTTCCAGCAGGGGTACATCGGGCTGTTCTGGGCCAGCTACATTGACCGGCCGGCAGACAAAGCCATCCACTTCTGCGGTCGCGAGGCCACGCCTACGGGGGCCGGGCGCTGGCTGCGCGCTGTGACGCCTGCCCACGGTGTGGACAGCACCCACCCACCCGCTGGGCCGCTTCCCAACCTGCCATTCGACCACGACTTCTCGCTCACGCTCGTCAATCACCGTTCGGCTTATGTGTACACGGAGCCCTGGTACTACGGCGTGAGTCACAGCATGGCTTACGTCCAGATGTTTCGCGCCCGCGACGGCATCTGGTTCGCGCAGTCACCCACAGGTGGCGGCGAGACGAATCCCGCGTGGGATTTCCAGTGGTTCATTCCGGACTGGGAAGTGGGGGCAGCGTACGGGTTCGTGATGCGCGCAGCGTATCTGCCTTTCGAGAGCCACGCCCAGCTCGAGTCCGCCACGCGTCCGCATCGCGAGGCGCTCGGGCATGGTGCAGATTGACCGCCACGAGAAGCCCTCCAGGCTGACACCGACGCGTTGGTGCGGAGCGCGTATCGGGAGGGTTGAACGCTGTCAGGCGGCCGGGCCGCGGACGGCGCCGGGCCGACTGCGCCGCTTCCCGACCGAACAGAGTGCCACCTATTGGTCACTCCGGCATTCTGCGAGATGACGTGGTCCGCCTGCGCATGCTGCACCGGTCTGACACCGGCAGTCACAGCAGCGTTTCGGCTCCTTACTACCGAACCAGGACCGGGTCGGGTGCGGGGGTGGCCGGTACTTCGTCATGTTGAAAACGCGCGCACGGTCAGGTAGCATGACGTGCGTCGCCCGCATGCTGAATCCATCCGCCCCTCCTGCCATCGAACACCATCATGACACGCACTCTGCTGTTCCTGCTCGCTCACGTGAGGTTCTCGTCACCCCTGGTCGCGTGGCCCCTGGGGCTCGTCATTGCCTGGTGCGGGTGGACCGCGCCCGGCCCGGCGCAGGGTGAAGGCGTGGACCTGGTGGAGGACGCTGGCGCATGGGGCGCCAGCACTGATCGTGCCGGTGCGACGATGCAGCTGTCGCAGGCCGAGTCCGGGCTGGCTGTCGACGTGACCGCGGACGGCGGCGAGGAGGATTTCCCCAAAGCACGTCTCGCGTTTGCCCAGCCGCAGGACTGGCGCGGCTATGCGCGCATGACTCTGCGGCTGCGCGTCACCTGCACCGATCCGGCTGTCCGCCAGAAGCAGATCGCGCTGGTGTTCTACGACGAGGAGACCCGGTTGGCTGACTACCCCGGTCAGCCGATGAAGCAGCAGGTCATTTCGCATCTGGTCCCAGTCAATCGCTGGCTCGAACTGAGCAACTGGCTGACGGACATCCGGCGTGCGAAGATTCGCCAGCTGGACCTGTACCTGTACGAGATTCCGCCAGCGCAACCGCACCAGTATCGCTGGGAGGTGGCTCGGCTGGAGCTCCAGACGATTGGCGATCGAACGGTCGTGTTCGACACGCAGATTGTCGAGCGGCCTGCGGTGTGCGGCACGGTGAGCGTGCCGGCCGGCAGCGTCACGACGCGCGACGGTTTGGAGTTGTCGGTCGGCACGGCCGGCGATGTTGCACGCATCACGCTCGACGGCACGCCGGTGGGTGCATCGTCAGCCGACTGCCCCTCCGGCCTGCTGGTGCGTGATGCGACTCAGTCCGATCCGCCCGTGATGGTTGGCGGCCGGATCGCAGGTACCGGGCACGAGCTGACACAGACCGCGCACCTGCGTGAACTGGAGCTGACCGTCAACGCCACGTACCGCACCTGCGCGGACTATGTCGAGATCGCCGGGACCATCGCCGACGATCGCGGCGCGGACCGCGCCGTGACCGTCTACCTGGCCCTGCCGCTCGCGGACGGGCCGTGGCAATGGTGGGACAGCGTGGCAGCGGCGCGCACCACCGCCGCCGACTCCACGGAGTTGAGCTACCTGGAGTCCGGCACGGAGTACGGGCTCGACGGCAGCCACTCCAAGTATCCGCTCGGCGCGGTCACGCTCCCGGACAGTGCCGGGCTGACGCTGGCCGTGCGGATGGACGAGCCGGTGGTGCATCGCATCGCCTACAATCCGCGACTGCAGCTGTTCTATCTGGCGATCGATTTCGGGCTCGCCCCCGAACACCGCGCGAACGGGCGGCCGCTGTCCGCGGCGCCGTTCCGCATCCTGCTCTATCGCCACGATCCTGGCTGGGGATTCCGTTCTGCGCTGGACCGCTATTACCGGTTCTTCCCGGACTTCTTCACCAAGCGTGTGGCGCGGGAAGGCAGCTGGTACGTCTGGGGCGACATGAGCAAGACAGCCGGGGCGCTGGACGCCGGCTTCGCCTTCCACTGGGGTCCGGTGGCGACGGAGGCGGTGCAGTGGGACAACGCCCACGGACCGCTGGCCCTGTTCTACATCGAGCCGCAGACCTACCAGCAGACGATGGAGGATTTCGACCGCGCGCCGCAATACCAGGAAGCGCTCGAGCGGCTGCGCAAGCTTGTGGCGGGCGATCCGCAGGAGTTGCAGGTCGTCGAAGCACAGCCTTATCATGTCTATCCGATGAGCCTGGCGCCGGGCACCGTCACCGAGCGGATCCGCGCCACCGCCCAGGCTGTCCAGAAGTCGCTGAATCACGATGTGGCCGATCAGCCGAGTTGCCTGATCGGCCAGTTCCCCTGGATGAACAAGAGCAAGTGGGGAGCGATTCTCTCGTGCAATCTGGCACCGCGTATTCCGGCGGGAAGGGGCCAGTTCAACCTCGAACAGGTCATTGTCCCATCGCTCGAGAGCATGCAGGCGCAAGGCGCTCACTACGACGGCATCGCCTTGGATTCGCTGGGCGGGTATGGCGAGCACGCCCGCGCCAATTATCGCCGCGAACTGTTCCCGTACGGCGACGCTCCACTGAGCTTCTCTGCCGTGGATCGCCGCCCGGTGCAGGTGGCGGCTTTCACCACCGTCGAGTGGACCCGGTACCTGGCCACGGCCATGCACCCCCAGAACAGGATCCTGATGGCCAACTGTTCCTGGAATTACACACCCGGCTGGCTCACCTTTGCCGCTCCGTATCTCGACGTGTTTGGCGCGGAGGCCCCTCAGTTCGCTGACCCTGACTTCATTCGCGCCATCGCCTATCGCAAGCCGTGCACGGACTTGCCTTACGATCCCCGCCCGCAGTGGGAAGTGCCCTGGCACTGGCTCCACGCCATCCACCCGGGACACGGCAACGATCTGCCAGCCATGCAGAGCTGCGTGAAGCTGCTGCGAGACCTGGTCGCCGCGGGTTGGGAACCGATCACCGGTGCGCGCGCGACGCCAGCACAGATCCGCATCGAACGATACGGGGCCGGCGACCACGTCTATCTGGCCGTCCACAATCCCACCGGCCAAGCGACGGCGGCCCAACTGCAGCTGGATCAGGCGGTGTTGGGGGCGGGCCAGTTCGCGGCGGCCGTGCAGCCGGCCGACCAGCCGGCAGGCATCGACGGGGGCCACATCCAGTTGTCGCTCAACGCGCAAGAGACGGTCGTGATTGAACTCCGCCGCGAGTGATACAGACATGGCCAGGACGATTTCCGGCACATCAGTTTCATATTGACCAGGAGCACAGGGACCATGATCGTTCGAGCCGCCATCGTGCTGATGCTGTGGGCAGCCGTGCCGTGCGCCGTCCGAGCCGAGGTGCCAGAAGGCTATGTGCAGCGGAGCACCTGGCAGGACACGCTGCAGGCGTCGCTTGAGGCGGTCCGGCAGGGCAGCGCGGCGCGTGACCTGCAACTCTCGACCTGGTCGTGGATCGGCCCTTTTACGATCCCCGGCAGCCACGACATGTCGCAGGTCTTCGCCACGCCGTTTGCGCCGGAAGTCGCGTCAGTGGATCTGGCCACGTCGTTTGACGACGGCGCGCTGCGCTGGGCTGCCGAGCCGCGGTGGCAGGACGGAGTGGTGCAGCGCATCGGCGCGGCGGAGTTCGCCGCCTATTACCTGACCCGGACGATCACTGCGCCGACCGCCCGCCGCGTCAGAGTCTACCTGGGCAGCGACGACGCCATCACCGTGTGGCTCAACGGCCAGCAGGTGCTCGCCCACGACGTGGCCCACTGGTGTGCGCCGGACCAGGAGACGGTTGACCTCGACCTGCAGGCGGGCGAGAACCGACTCACCATCAAAATCACCAATGGCGTGCTGGATGCGGCTTTCTACTTCGCGTTCCAGCCGCACGCCACATCCGCCGCCATCCTGGAACCGCTGTGGGACCAACTGGTGCGAGATTTCCCCACGGCAGCACATCAGATCCAGTGGGTGCGCGAAGACGGCATCTTCGGCGAAGAGCCGGCGACGCGATTCTACCGGTACGACGATCCCCAGGTCGCATTTGGCGGTCGGTGGGAGCACGCGATCGCCGGACCGCCGGGCGGCTTTGCGCTGCGGAGCCAGCAGGCGGGTGACGACGTGACGGTGGATTTCGTCGGGGACAGCATCGCCGTGCTGCACAAGGAAGGGGTGCTCGAACGGTCGGCCATCCTGTCACCAGACGCAGAACAGCTCTACGGTCTGGCTGCCGTGACGCTCGACGGGCGGCCGGTGGAGCCGATCGAGCCGCTGGTGGCCGACGCCGCCGGGAACACGGTGATCGACACCAGTCGGCAGGCCCACGTGGTGGTCGCGCGCGGACTGCCCCCTGGCCTGCACCAGCTGCGGGTGACGAACCTGGGCCAGCCCAGTCAACCCAATGGCAGCACCGCGGTGGCTGTGATGGGATTCGCGGCCGGTGCGGCGGGGCATGTGCCGCAGCTGCCGCAAGCCTGGCGGTACGCGCTGGCGGTGCGCGGCGGCAAAGC
>DAISIS010000164.1:3082-10918 GCA_036821925.1 Pirellulaceae bacterium | reverse complement strand
ACCGACCCTGGTGGTCTTCGCCATCTTGGCCGTGATTATTGCCACGTGGAGAGTCACCAGAAGCCGGTCTTCCCGACCACAGCAGCGAGCATCCTGGGCAGCCGCGTTACTCCTATGGGTTGCTTGGGGGGCCTTCCTGCTTGAATGGAAGGCTGCTGCTACCTGCAGTCGACCGCTCGCTCTTGATCCATCTCGACCTGTGGTCTGCATCGGCGACAGTCTAACTTCTGGCTTGCTGCCCGATCGCGGCTATCCAGAACAGCTTAAGGGACTTGTCCGTCCGCCGGTGGTCAATCTCGGCCAGTCGGGCATTTCCACCGAGGTTGGTTTCGAACGACTGTCGAGGATCCCCACGGACGGCCCGCCACCTCTAGTCGTGGTGCTCGAACTGGGTGGACACGACTACTTGAAAGGACTTCCGCGCGCTGCAACCAAGAAGAACCTCATTCGCTTGGTTGAGGCATGCCAGAACATGGGGGCTGACGTCGCGCTGATGGAGATCCCGCGCGGGTTCATGAGCGATCCGTATTGGGGGCTGGAACGGGAGATTGCTCACGAAAAGGATCTCTCGCTCATATCGGACTCAGCCATTCGACAATTGGTCCTTTGGAGCCCCGTGTCGCCGCCCGGCATGTGGTGCCCGCGTTCGCAACTGAGTGATGACGGCATCCACAGCAATCCGCGCGGCAGCGCCTTCCTAGCCCGCCATGTGGCAAAGTCCCTGGAACGCATGTACGGCGATGCGGTACGTCACTAACTGCGTGCGGATGGCTCGCGCTGTACCAGAGATGCTTCTGTCCAAATGATGCAGGCGGTTGATTGTGGTAAGAGGAAGAACTCGCGAGGGTCTCGAAAATCCACCCTTTGCTGCCCGGTCGGACGCCTGCCCCGGCACAGGCATCCGGCGGTCAATGTTGGTAGTCGCGCGGAAGCGCAGTAGAATCGACCTGTACACAGTTCCCGAGAATCGAACGATTGACGGAAAAGCCTTACGTTGTGGTGGGCCGCGGACGGTGTCCCGTCAGGGACAGCCGAAAATAGCCCAGCGATGTATCGCTGGGTAACGAAGTCACGTTCCAGGGTGAGTCCTGTGAGGGACGACTGAACGCGCGCATTGTGTCTTCAGTCGTCCCTACGGGACTCCGACACGCGGGTGTGAAATCCGGACCCAGCGATGAATCGCTGGGCAATTGTCACACGTCCCTACGGGACGAACAACGCAGGATCGGACGGGCCCAAGTGGAGCGTTTTTTCCGTTTCATATTTCACTAACGTGTCCAGAATCTCGGCATTCTCGTGGTTGCAGAGCAGTGACGCCCTCTCAGCCACCTTTTCGGCCAACTCCAGGTCGCGCTGCTTGTCCGTCCCGGCTGCAATGCCCGAGGCGATCTCGCGCGTGCAGTACCGAGCCTGCCATGCTTGCTTGCGTAATCACCGACGCCGCGGTCCAGCAACCGGCCAAACGCGTGACGAGACTGGGGAGCGGGGGCCGTTTCAGTTCCGTTCGGTCAGATCTCGGACGCTGATCAGCTGCAGGCGGCCGAAGGGGTTATGCATGGGACTGTCCGTGTCGAAGTCGGTACAGGGGACCTTCACGGCGTGATAGCGGGGGCCTTTTTCGTCAGCCAGCACGTGCCCGTCGCCGATCGATTCCTCGCCGCTGCACAGCTGCCGCAGGACATCGATAATGGTCTGGTCGTCAGCATCCGCGTCGATGCGGTGCATGACGACGTCCGGCTGGCCCAGCACGTGCATCCCCATGGTCCGCACTTCCTGCCGGCCGCGCACAATGCTGACAAAGGCGAAGCTCAACGCGTCCGGCCCGCCGTCTTCGGTCAGCTCGATCCAGTGGCTGCCGCCGTGGGACAGAGCGCTGTTGTCGATGAACACGCCGCCGCCCCCTGCGCGCACGATGGCCGCACCGGCCTGCATCATGGTGAAAGCAGCCTCGCGGGACCCGCCCGGCCCGTTCAAGCCGACATTCACCGTGTAACTGTCGATGATCTGCAGCTCCGCCCGAGATGCCGGTTGCCGGCAGCACCGGTGGAAGATCCCCGCGAACAGCTTGTCCGGCGGCAGCGGCACGAATTCGATCTCGGCACCGTCTGGCAAGATCAGTGCTTCAGGGGTGAGGCGAAAGCCGCTGGGCATGCGTTCGATCAGCTCGCCCGGATGCTGCCAATTGCCCGGAATGCGCAACGTCGTCGTGACCGTCTCGTGCCCCCTGTCCATGCTGCTGCCTGAGCCTTTCTCGAGGTTTCCGTCGACCCATGTCGCCACGCGGGCATGCCGCACTAGCTGGCAAAGATCGCGACGTCGGCCATGCGTCCTTCAAAGTTGGCGAAGTTGTCGGAGCGGCCGCCAACAAACACGTCTCGGCTGCCACCCGGCCGCGTCACCGGCACCTTGCCGGAGAAGATCGGCTGGGCATCTCCGTTCAAATGCACGGCCACCTGTTCGCCCCGGCGGACAAGGCGGACATGGTTCCAGGTGCAGGGGGCAATGACCGGGCCACCGGAAAGCGATTCGTACCGCTCATTGCCATTGAAGAAGAACAGTCGACCGGCCGTGTCGGCTCCCAAGTCGGTGCCGCTGATCCCCAGATGGTCGCCGGGGCACGTCTGAACACCGTCGGGGCCGAGCGAAATCAGGTAGCCCGTGACGCTGCGGGCGTCGTTGGGCAACCCGTTCCAGAACCAGAACTCGACCGCGTAATCACGTCCCACCGCGAGTTGGGCTTTCATGCGTCCGCCGGCAAACTGCACTGCCCGCGGCAGCTCACCACCGCCGCGCAGATCGTCGCGGTCAGGACCGTCCAGGTAGAGGGCGTAGCCCGTTTCGTACGTCCCGTGGTGGTCGTGTCCGGAGGCATCCCAGGCGCAGGCGCCTTCGATTTCGCCGAGCCGCCAATAGGCTGCCGGCTGCTGGGCCAGGATCCGCGCGGCGGCCGGCCCCTGTGACAGGGCGATCTTGCGGCGCGGCCGGCCTGTCACCTCTTCGAACATCTCGAGCAACTGGTTGACCATGATCGTCTCGATATCGTGCTGCGTCGCCGTGTGTCGGGCGGGCCACGTGTTGTAGCCGCCCAGCGGACGCAGCTCCGGTGGCGGAATGTAGCCGATCGACCCGTTGGCCAGTTCGATGTTGAACATCATGCTCAGCGGGCACTGCTGCTTGAGCTTCAGGCCGGTGATGGCGTAGACCTCCGCCGGCAGAGCTGCGATCCCCAGATCGCCAATCCGGACGGCCTGCAGTTTCCGCTCCGCCTGATGCATCTCTCTCAACAGAACGATCTCCCGCGCATAGACCTCGGGCACCGTCTGCGGATCGCGACCGTTCATGGTGGCCATCGTCTGGTCCGCCCAGGCCTGCGCCTCGGCAGCCGGCTGTTCCAGCTGGATGGTCAGTCGTCGCTCAGCCATCGCCAGCGGGACGGAGTCGTGGAACTCGATCCGCTGGTATGCCCGCAAGGCCGCCTCCGCCACCGCTGTCGCGTACTGCACGCGCGAGATCTCCTGGGGCGGGTTCGCGTAGTCCTGCCACTGCTGATCGCCGCTGGTGCCGTGCGACATCATGGCGATGAACGAGTCATCGCCTGTGGCCAGCCGCTGGGAAATGATCCGCGCGAAGTCACCGTAGTAGTCGGCCGAAATCGGCTCGGCACCGAAATAGTGCATCGAGTAGTTGGCCAGCAGCGCGATCGGTTTCCCTTCGGGCGTCTGCACGGCCAGGACGGAGACCTGCGGATCGGACGGACCGCACGGCCCGATGAACTGCGGATTCTGATGCCCCGGGTGCATCATCGCCCGGACGTTCGGCCGTCCGAGCGGATCGTAATCCAGGCAGTCGGGGCGGCGGATGAACACGCGACAGTGCGTCCCGTCCGGGTAGTCCTCAGACGACCAGCCCACGCGGGCCGGCCGCAGGTTCGCAGCCGCTTGCCGAATGCATTCGACCAGCTTGCCGGGCAGGAACTCACAGTAAGCAGGATCGGCTTTCGTGCCCAGGGCGCTGATGAGTGATCCGCCCGAGTGGGTGTGGGTGGCTGCGATCAGCATCCGATCGGTGGGGATGCCGGTCGCCGTCGCGGCCGCCGCTTTCACGGCCTCCTGCATCTCATAGGGAATGTCGATGGTATCGGCAACCATGATCAGCAGTCGCTGCCCACCGTCGTCCAGCACGAGGCAGCGTGCCAGCAGCCGATCGTGGACCTCCGTGGCCGAGCGGCTCAGGAAGCCCCCGCAGACCAGCACCGGAAACGTCTCCGGAGTAATGTCGACCTGCGCCGTTCCCGCGCGCAGCGACTGGCGGCCGGTACCCTCGTCCCGTCCGGCAACCGGCCTCGGCACGAGCGCACCGAGGCACGCCAATGAGGCTGCCGACGTTTGACGAAGGAACGCACGACGGTCGGTCAACAGGTTCATGGCGGTGCTCCTCATGCACTTCCCGATTGTTCTCTCGCTGGTGGCAAGCAACTAATGCGCAGGCACTTCGCGAGTGTTTACTTCACTTGTTTCCCTTGCCTGCGTCTCCCAGCGCAGCGGAGGGCGCGGCAAGAGAGACGCAGACGATTTCGTGGTTGTTACGCACGTAACAGCAACGATTGGCGAAGGCCGGATGCGACCAGGCGACTCCGCGTCCGTCGCTGCCGGCCGAGACCATGTCGGGGTCCAGGATGTGCGCACGGCTGAGCTCTTGATAGCCTGCGGGGGTCAGGCGGGCCAGGATCAGATCGCCGTGATCGTTCCAGATGAACACCCTGTCGCCATGCGGGACCATGAAGAGCGTGCTCCACCGTTCGCTGGGCTCGCTCCCACCGCTGGTCGGCTGCAGCGTCGTCCAGACGCGCTGGCCATGGTCCCCGTCCAGGCAGCATGTTTCACCGTAAAGAGAGACCCCATAGACATGCTTGTCGAGCAGCAACACCGTGCTCATGGTCGTATTGAAACCGGCCTTCTTCCACTGTCGTTCCGGCGCCGAACTCGCCGACGCTTGCCACAGGACCGTAGGCTCCGCCGCGCCGGGTGGGAATTCCACCATCAGCACACCTTCGTACTGACTGGACACCGCCAGTCGGTTGCCTTCGATGGCCGGAGTGGAGATGGCCATGCCGACCGTCGTAGGATGCCGAACCGACCACAATTCCTGGCCCGACTCGGGCTCCAATCCCATCAAACCGTCCCCGTGCCAGATGACAAGCTGTCGCACACCCGCCAGCGTGCGAATCAGCGGGGCACAGTAGCCGGGCTCGGAGGCAGTGCCGGTTTTCCATACCTCACGGCCCGTGTGCCGATCCAGCGCCATCACCACCTGACCCTCCCCTCCGACCATCACAATCAGCCGGTCGCCATCGACAAGCGGTGGGCTGGCGAACCCGTAGAGCGGTACTTCGGCGCCGTAGTCGCGGACGAAGTTCTGCTGCCACACAACTCGGCCCGTGGCCGAGTCGAGGCAGACAAGGTCGCCCATCGCGCCGACGGTATAGACCCGCTGGCCGCAGACGGTTGGCGTGGCGCGCGGCCCGGAGCCGTAGGCGGTTTCATACGCGCACGGATAGGCGTGCGTCCACAAGACCTCGCCCGTCACCTCGTCCAGACAGAGCACGCGTTCCTGGCCTTGTGTCTTGTCGCGATGGTTCCACTGGGTCTTCACGTCGGCGGAAGCACTTTCATCCACGACGCGATCCATCAGGAACACCTGGCCGCCGGCGACGGCCGGCCCGGAGAAACCCGGCCCGACTGGCGTCCGCCACCGCACCGGCGGACCCTCGGGCGGGAACTGCTCCAGCACTCCGTCCTCACGCCACACACCGTCGCGCATCGGTCCGCGCCACTGCGGCCAGTCGTCCGCACGGACGGGCGCACCTGCGACAAGCAGCCACAGGAGGATCAGTGGAATGCCTCGCAATACGGGCTGGTTCACCATCACTTCTCTCCTGCTGGCCGCGCAGATCGAGCCCTATGCTGCGGTCCCGTAGCTGGGTGCGGTTGCCGCGTCAATCGTAACATGGTATCAGCGCGTCGAGTAGACTCTTCGCACGTTTTATCTCGATCCAGGCTGCAATGCGTTGCCCTGCACCGTCACGCCGGCTCGTCCCGCAAGCTCATCGATCAGCGACTGCCGCACACCCTGAAGCATGTTGTTCGAAAAGATAACGCGCGTGTCGGCCGCCGCGCGTGCGACATCCAGCAGATGTTTCAGATCGGCCCCCACCACCTGGATGTCGTTCCCGGTGATCACGCCGGCCACCTTCGCCCCCGGTGCAACCTCGAGCACCGAGCCGGTGAAGTACACCATGTGCGACGACCCCAGCATCACCCGCACCAACTGCGTGCCCTCCACCCTGCATACGGGCCCAGCATTGGTGGCGTGGAAGCCACATCCGACGAATCGGGCGTAAGATTGGCAGGTCGGCGTCTCGCACGTGTTGCTGATCCGCGTCACACAGAAATCCTCGGGCCGGATCGTCAGTTCCGGGAACAGCGGGTGCCCCGCGCGAGTGTAGACATCGCCGGGCTGGGGAGTCGCCGCAAAGCTGGTGTGGAACAGGAAGCTATTGACATACTGAATCTGATCATCGACGGCGCGGCTGTCGATCCAGATAGGGATCATGGCCTCGATATTCGCGTTGCTCACTCGCGCCGAGAACGCTCCCATGCTCCCCTCAGTACACCTGTGAAGCACCCCCACTGCCAGGCCGAATACGAGTACATCCGACATGACCAGCCCATCGCTCTTCCCGATTGCGAAGCCGATGCTGGACTTCGTGATCTGCTCGCACGCGTCGGCGAAGAATGATGGCCGGAACTGGATATTGTGCAGCGCAATCGTATCCAGGCTGTTCTGAATGCTGAGCCCGACCGACAAGGGGTAGCCCCACAGGCCGTTGACCGTGATCTGCGCCACCTGCCGCAGGGTCGGGTTGTCGCCCACCAGATCGAGTATGTGATAGGCGTTGATCGCGCCGACATCCCGAATCGCCACCGAGCGGCCGGAGAGCGGACCATCGGCCTGGATGCCGTGCGTGCGAGGCACCCCCGGCACCTGCACGTCGTGGCCGAAACCCTTGACCTGCATCAGAGGCGGGTAGACTCTGATCTTCACTCCTGAATACGGAACCTGGTCGGGATACGCAAACGTCAGTCCCATGATACCGGAGTTGTGCGCGAGGGTGATGGCCGGGTACTGGTCCTGCCTGATCAAGAGCCCGCCGGGCACGGGGGACAGCGGTGCCGGTGTTTTCGCGTCAAGATTCGCATCGCACAGGGCGAGGATGTGGGCGTCCGCCGGCCCGGCGTGGAACCCTTTGAGCGTGACGTGCGGGCGGACCAGCAGCGGCTTGGCCAGTACATACCCCTGGGTCGAGCCGGGCACGACCACAAACCCGCCCCCAGCCAGGTGCGCCTCGTCGATCGCAGCCTGGAAAGCAGTCGAGTCGTCTGTGGAGCCGTCCCCGACGGCCCCGAAGTCTCTCACGTCATAGTCCGCGTGCAGCTCCCCGGTCGGCTGCAACACAAGCGCTGCCGCGATGACCGCCGCGACAGCTATCCGGACAGGAAACGCGTTTCCACCACGAGGTGTCGCCTGGTAGCTCATGCCTGACTCTCCATCACGCCCCTTGTCACTCAGAACCCCCGTTCGCGTTGCGTGTCGTCGCTGCACGCCAGGGATGGGCGTAAGGTCCGATCGCGTCAAGCGGGATCGGCGCCGCCAGAGTGGCTCCGAGACGTGGATCACCTACGATGGCCGCGGCGTCCGTCATGGCGCGTTCGTCGAAAGGGCCGGCGACCGCGACATTGAGCGCCGCGCGCTGGACGCCGCCGTCGCGCAGAAACA
>DAISIS010000164.1:0-2982 GCA_036821925.1 Pirellulaceae bacterium | reverse complement strand
CCGGCGACCGCGACATTGAGCGCCGCGCGCTGGACGCCGCCGTCGCGCAGAAACAACTCCCCGCAGCGTACGAACACATTGCGGGTCACCCAGTTGATGTCGGCGTCGTCCGTCAACCGCGCGAGCTCCGGATAACGCTCCACATACGGCGCTGTGCCGGCCTGCGGCAGAAACTGGGCGATGCCTTCCCGCCAGCGATTCTCCCCCCAGCGTGAGAAGCTGATCCCCGCAAAGCAATCGACGAACAGGTTGTTGTCGACCACGTTCTCCTTGCCGCCGTGGATCTGCACTCCGCCGAACTGGACCGCTCCACAACGCTCGAAGATGTTCCCGTGGACCGTCACCCCCGAAATCATGTCGTCGAGGCGCACACCTGCGGCACCGCAGTGCGTGCCACCCGTGATGTCGCTCCATCTGTTCCAGCGGATCACCACTCCCCGGTAGAGCGGATTGCCGAACATGTCGATGCCCCCCTGATCGTCAGATTCCTGGACAACGTGCCGGATCGCGTTAAGTTCGATCAGGTGGTCGTTCCCTTCGACACGCATCGCCGAGGAGGGGATTCGTTCGAAGTGATTGTGCGCGATCCGGTTTCCACAGCCGTCGAGGTGCACGGCCGGCGCATAGGTCCGCTTCAAGCGCGCGATGTCCGCAACGAAGCAGTTCTCGATGACGTGGCCGGCCGCAGCCAGGGTGGCCCGGTCGCCGCCCGCCACCCGCGCACCGCCACAGCCGAGCGTGTGCATTGTACAGCCGAACACCGTATGCTGCCGGCCGTCCTGCACGACGACCGCATCGCCGCCGAGCCGCTGGAGCGTACAGCCGGCGATGACGCAGTGCGCGCCACCACGCACGTGGATGCCGTCCCCACGCCCGTCTTCGATCGTGAGCCCGGCGAGGATGACGTGCTCTGCGTTTTCCCATGCCACGAACGGAAGCGCGAAGACGCTGACCGTCGCGGTGGCCCGCGTCCAAGCCTCGCCCTCGGGTGGGAGCCAGTACAGCCTGCCGCGCTGGCGGTCCAGATACCACTCGCCAACGCAGTCCAGTTCACGCAGCACATTCACAGCCCGATACCGCTGGCCGGTGCGGTAGCCGTACTGGGAGTAGGGTTTGGCAAGCGTGAACACGCGCGCGTCTGCGTCGATGCCGGCAACCTTCTGGAACTCCTCGTACCAGTCCCAGAACCAGTAGCCGTAGAGGCGGACGTCCGGTTCGTCGACCCATGTGTCCGGACGCTCCTCGACGTACCTGAACTTCCCATCGCGGCAGCCCGGGATCGAGCCCCACACGGTGAACGTGTCGGTGCCCACGATCTCCCCGGTCGTCACAAACCCCTCGTCGGGCCAGCGGGCGAGCGTCTGCGGAACGCCGTCGATGAACAGCTCGGGCGCGCAGCGCAAGTCGGTGGCATCGCCGAAATCGCGGACACCCAGTGCCGTGAGGTCCGCTTCGCGCACGCGGTCGCGCACCGCGGCAGCAAGCCGCTCCTTGATCGATGCGTCGGAGACCGGCCGCCAGCAGTCAACGCGCACACCGCCGGTCAAGACGGGTGTCTCACCCGGCGCTGCCTCGTACACAATGGGGGCCGCGGCGGTACCGGAATCTTCTGCCGCCAGAGCAAACGTCTCGGAGGTCGAATACGTCCCGCCGTGGATGACAATCCGCACACCACCCGCCGGAAGCGCGCCGCCGTTGTCAGCGCGCAGTTTTCGCACGGCGTTGCGCGCGCCAGCAAGCGTGGCCAGCGGCGCCGCCTCACCGCCGCCGGCGGCATCGTCACCGCGCGGCGCAACGTGCAGCACCGCACCGGGAGCCGGCAGCGCAGGCAGTGCTGCGCGGTACTCCACACCGTCTCCGGCGGGCAGCCCCCGCGCCGGCCGCTGTGCGCCGGCCATGCGGCGCCGGGCCTCGTCGCGGTAGCCCTGCGGGGCGGCGGCATCCGCTGCCAGACGCTGCCACAGTGCCGCGGCTTCCTCAGCTGATTCCGCGGTCTGTGCTGCGCCCAGCAGTGCTAGTGCGCGGACGTGAGCCGGCGCGGCGGCGTCCTGCGCGACTGCTAGAAACGCCTCGTGGCGCGTCGCGCCGTCGGCGGCAGCAGCGTTCTCCAACGCCGGCCACTCAGATGCCGGCGGACTCTGCGGCGTATCGGCCGCCAGCCGGTCCGCGATCCCACCTGCCACGAACCACAGCACTACGAACGCAACGTGTCTGATCGGACTGATCTGCATGGTGTTTACCTCTCCCCGTCTCCCACAGTCACGGCATACTGCTTCGTTCTGCGCCCCGCACCGGGTCGGCCCAGAGCTGGCACACTCCGCCCCAGCTTCCCAGCCCCCAGACTAACAGTTGACGAACCGCTCGCACAGTATTGCCAGCGCTCAAAAAGAACCACCGGCATCCGGCCGCCTGATGTGGCCCGGCCGTGTCCCGCACGATGCGCCAGTTGCTTGCAATGAACCGCCCATATGCGATACTCACGGGCACACAGAATACACTCACTGACACGCCCCCGCACACGTGTACGTGCCACAAGGTGACGTGATAAGGTGTTGCCTGCAGCACCGGGATTGCGCTGCGGGGGACTGGGAGGATGGGTCATGCAACGCGTTGTTCCGATGATAGCCGTCTTGAGTGCCATGTCCGGTTATCTGGTGGCCGGGGAAGCGCCGGTCTACCAGGTCACGGGTCCGGGCGGCGGCGGCGGGATCTATTCCTGCAACGGGTCACCTGTGGACCCGCAATTCATGCTCTGCTGCTGCGACATGGGAGGCTGTTACCGATCCGAAGATGGCGGGAAGACGTGGGAACTGATTCCATATCTGCAAGTGATGTCATCGGCCAACGAGAGTCGGCCGTTCTTTCATGGCAGGGACGCCAACATTGTTGTCTGGCGCGCGTGGCTGACCAAGGACAAGGGACGAACCTGGAAGCCGGTGGCCGATACCGTGCAGGGCCCGTGGGGTACCTTCGAGCAGATCG
>DAISIS010000163.1:0-10974 GCA_036821925.1 Pirellulaceae bacterium | reverse complement strand
GAACGGTGCCACACGTCTGAGACTTGGGACTCGTGCCAGCGCCCTGGCCCGCTGGCAGGCGGATTGGGTGGCCGGCCAATTGCAGCAGCGCGGCATCGATGTCGAACTCGTGCTGATTGCCACCCAGGGCGATGTGCAGAGCGGGCCGATCGGCACGATCGGTGCCCAAGGTGTGTTCACCAAAGAGATTCAGCGGGCACTGCTCGACCACCGCATCGATCTGGCCGTACACAGCCTGAAAGATCTCCCCACCGACCCGATCGACGGACTGGCGCTGGCTGCCGTGCCCCCCCGCGAGCGGGCCGGCGACGCGCTCGTTTCGAACCGGGTGACGGAGTTTGCGGCACTGGGGCCGCATGCGCGAGTGGGCACGGGAAGCATGCGGCGGCGGGCTCAGCTGCTGCACGTCCGGCCCGACCTGCAGGTGCTCACCATCCGCGGCAACGTCGATACGCGGCTGCGCCAGCTGGACGAAGGACGCTACGATGCGATCGTCCTGGCCGAGGCCGGATTGACGCGGCTCGGATTGACCGACCGCATCACTCAGGTGCTCCCGAAGGAGTGGATGCTGCCCGCCATCGGGCAAGGCGCGCTGGGGCTGGAGACCCGCGCCGACGATCAGCAGACGCGCGCGCTGGTGGCACTGCTGGATGAGCCCGCCACGCACGCGGCGGTGGACGCCGAACGCGCGCTGCTCGCCGCACTCCACGGGGGATGCCTGGCGCCGGTCGGCGCGTGGGGGCGGGTCGTGGACGAGCAACTGCTGCTCGACGCGGCGGTGCTGGACCCGCAGGGCAGGCAGCGTCTCGAGACGCAGGTGGCGGGCGCACCTCAGCGGGCCGCATCGCTCGGGCAGCAGGCGGCCCGGCAACTGCTCGATCAGGGAGCGGCAGCGCTGATCGCACTGGCACGCGAGCCTGGCTGCGAATGATCGTGCGCAGTATGGCCGCCGGCCGCGCCGTCGGCGGCCGGTCCTGGTGGAGGTGTGGGACGCGGCCCAGGCTCTGGCGCCCAGCCAAGACCGCTCACTTCGGCCGACGCTGCCGATAGCAATCGGCAAATCCTGCGACCTGGCGGCCGTGCCGCTTGCGGGCCGGCGCTCCCAGGGGGCTGGACCGCGCGACTGCATCTGCTGGACCACGCACCGTTTAGCGCCGCTAGCACCCTGTCCGGCATCCGCTTCGGTCCCGATTGGCGCGCTCCTTGCATAGGAACGGGGCGCACGCAGTGGCGTGGCGGAACGCTCAGGCACGGGTGGGTAAGGCGATGGACTACGGACTCTACGTATCGGCCGCAGGCGCGGACACGCAGACCCAACGCATGGAAGTGCTGTCGCACAACATGGCCAACGTGGACACGCCGGGCTTCAAAGAGGAGCTGGCCGTGCTTCAGGCGCGCTTCAGTCGTGAAGTGCGTGACGGCACGGATGTGGCGGGGAGCGGTGGTCTGAACGACCTGGGCAGCGGCGTGTCGATGACCGGGACGGTGACCAACTTCTCGGAAGGATTGCTCAAGCAGACCCAGGGGAAATGGGACATGGCAATTCACGGGGAGGGGTTCTTTGTGGTGGACAACGAAGGGGAGCAGCTGCTCACGCGCGCCGGCAACTTCCAGGTCGACGCCAACGGCCAGCTGCTGACGCAGCAGGGGCACCCAGTCCTGTCGGCGGCCGGGACCCCGATCCAGATTGATCTGGGCATGCATTCCCAGCTGCACAAGGACGGATACCTGGAACACAGTGGCGGTGGCGAATTCCTGGCGCTGAAGAAACCCCAGTCGCTGGGGGACCTGGTGCGCGTGGGGGAGAACCTGTTCCGGCCGCTGGGACCGCTGGCCGACGTCGACGCCGATCAGCGGCGGGTGGAGTCGGGGTTTCTCGAGATCTCCGGGGTGCGGCCGACCCGCACGATGTTGGAGCTGATCGAGACCTCCCGCATGTACGAAGCCAACGTCCGAATGATCCAGAACCACGATCAGATGACCGGCGCGCTGATCAGTCGCATCCTGCGGGCCCGCTAGAGCGCTTGAAGGAGGAGCAAGACCATGAGTGTCCAGACGCTGTACACGGCGGCCACCGGCATGGAGGCCATGGAAACCAAGCTCGATGTGATCGCCAACAACCTGGCCAACATCAACACGACGGGCTTCAAGAAAGGGCGGGCCAACTTCGAGGACCTGTTCTATCGCAACGAAGTGTTGCCAGGCGCGGAGGACCAGTCGGGCGGCCTGACCGCCACCGGGACCGCCATCGGGTTGGGCACGAGCGTGTCAAGCATCCAGACCGACTTCCGGCAAGGGGCGTTTCTCGATACCGGCAATCCGCTGGACGTGGCCATCGTGGGAGAGGGCTTTTTTCAGGCGCAGGACACGGACGGTACCACCGTCTACACCCGGGCCGGCAATTTCAGCATCAACGCCAACGGTCAGCTGGTACTCGGTTCCGCCTCCGTCGGGCGACTGGTGCAGGGGGGCGACATCACGTTTCCGGAAGGGGCCCGCGACATTTCGATCTCAGCCGAAGGCCGGGTCCAGTACATGGTCGACGGCAGCACCGACCCGCAGGAAGCAGGGCAGCTGGAGCTGGCCACGTTCATCAACAAAGAGGGGCTCGAGAAACTCGGCGAGAACCTGTTTCGGGAGACCTATTCCTCCGGCTCGCCCCAGACCGCAAATCCCGGCCAGGACGGTGCGGGATTCGTGAAGTCGGGGATGCTCGAGGCGTCGAACGTGAATCCGGTCCAGGAACTGATTGACCTGATCACGACGCAGCGGTCCTTCGAGTTGAATTCGCAGGCGGTGCAGGCTGGTGACGCGATTCTCCAGCTCGTCGCCAACCTGCGGCGGTACTAACCGATACACGGGTCGTGCGGCGCCAGCGTCTGGCAGCGCCGGGCAGCTGGGCGGCGACATGGCAAGTCAAGGACGAGGAGCGTGTCGATGACGGGAATGCGGCCGTGCGCGGTGCTGGCCATGGTGTTTGTGGGAGCCGCTCTGGCCGGCGTGGCTGACGCGTGGGAAGTCCGTCTGCGCGCCGCCGTCACGACGCAGGCCGCCCTCGTACGGCTGGGAGACGTGGCCGAGCTGTCCGGTGCCGACCGGCCGGCCGAGGTGCCGCTCGAGCAGATCGTCGTAGCGCTCGGGCCGACGCGCAGTCACAGCCGGGAGCTGACCACGAGCGATATCCGCCGGACACTCGCGCTGCGGAAAGTGGATCTGCAACACTGCCAGTTCACCGGCGCATCGCGCAGCGTGTTGAGCTACGGCGTGGCCGCGCCGGCGCCCGGCTCGAGCCCGGTGCGGGGTGAGGCCGCGGCGCGCGCCCGGCAGCCCGGACACGCGCGCGTCCCGGTGGAAACGCCGGCGCAGCAGCTGATTCCGGCCGTCGTGGCGGTGCGCCCGCTGGCGCGCGGTGAAACGGTCCGGGAGGCGGACGTCGAGTTGCGGCAGATCGACAGGGCCGGCGCGCCGAGCGCGCTGATCCAACGGCTGGCCGACGCCGTCGGGCGGCAGACGCGTCAGAGCGTGAGTGCCGATCAGCCGTTGAGCGTCCGGGCGCTGCAGCAGCCTCTGCTGGTGCGCAAGAACGAGGAAGTCGCGGTGGTCGTGCGGTGCGGCGCCATCCAGGCGCGCCGCCGCGCCATCGCACTCAATGACGGCACGCGGGGTGACATGATCACGGTCGAAACCAGCGATGGTTCCAGCACGCAGTTCATTGCGCGGGTGGTCGACATCCGGCAGGTGGAAGTCCTGACCGACTCGACCAGCGTCGGCCGGTGACTGGGGAGAAGGGAGTGAGCGATGAACCGATGGCGTTTTGCTGCACGGTACGTGACCGGGATGCTGCTGCTGCTCGCGGCGCCCGCGGCACGCGCCCAGGACTCGAGCCTGTTTGCCCGCGAGGCCGTGCAGCCGCTCTCGCCGCAGGGCGTGCCGGCCGTGTTGGACCCGCAACTCAAGCTGGGCGAAGCCAGCTGGATCTACACGCCGACACCGCCGCCCCGCGAGATCCAGAAGCACGACATCGTGAGCGTGCGGATCGACATCATGTCGCGGATGCAGTCGGACGGCGAACTGCGCCGCCGCAAGAACGGGCTGTACGACGCGCGCCTCAATGACTGGCTCATCTTCGACGGCCTGCGATGGGTCAAACCCAGTCCGCAGAGCGATGGCGATCCACGCGTGCGCGGCGAACTGCGGTCGTCCTACCGGTCCCTGGGGGAACTGGAAACGTCGGAGTCGTTGGCGTTGAACATCGCGGCCGAAGTCGTCGACATTCGCCCCAACGGGAACCTGGTCCTCGAAGGACGCGCCGCGACCCGGATCAACGACGAAGTGTGGAACGTGACGATGTCCGGGCTGTGCCGTCCGGAGTCGATCGGGCCGAACAATGTCGTGCTGTCGCGCGACATCATCAACCTGGACGTACGCAAACTGGAGACGGGCAGTGTGGCGGCCGGCTACCAGCGCGGCTGGTTCCAGAAGCTCTTTGATCTGCTCCAACCCTTCTAGGCTTGTCGCTGAGGCAACAGATGACCAGACATATGGGTCCTTGCGAAACGCCGCTGATTGCCGCCATCACCTTGTGGCTGGCCGGACTGGGTCAGGTGCCCCTGGCAGCCCAGCAGGATGCGGTGCCGCGGACGGAGCCGGCGGGGCGGATGGCGCGCCCGTCGCAGTTCCAGCAGCTGCGCGTCGGCAACATCTGCCGGCTGAAAGGGCAGGAACGCAACACGCTCCAGGGCATGGGGCTGGTCACTGGCCTCAACGGCACCGGGGACGGCGCCTTTGGCCCGATGTCGCGCGCACTCATGGCCGCCATGGAGAAGCTCCAGGTCCCCGTGGCCGGCGACCCCAAGAGCCGCAAGCCGGAGAAACTCGACCCCAAGAACGTCGCGCTCGTCATGGTCACCGCCGACATCCCGGAAGAAGGGGCGCGGCAGGGGGATGAACTCGACTGCACCATCACGTCGCTCAACGCCAAGAGCCTGGCGGGCGGCTTCCTCATGATGACCCCGCTGGTCGGCCCCGTGCCGTCCGGCGACGACGCCCGGGACGCGACGGTGTACGCCATCGCGCAGGGCCTGGTGCGCCTGGACGACAAGAGCACGCCGTCGAGCGGCAAGATCACGCTCGGGTGCCGCGTGGCGCGGAACATCATGAACCCCTTCGTCAAGGACAACAAGATTACGCTCGTACTCAATCGCCACCACGCCCGGTTTCGTGTCGCCAAGGAGATCGAGGACGCGGTCAACTTCAGCCGGGAGCTGGGGCACGACCGGGAGGCGACCGGTCTGGGCATCGCCCGCGCCATCGATCAGCTGACGGTGGAAGTCACGATTCTGGACCAGTACCGCGACAGCCCGGTGGAGTTTGCCGCGCTGGTGCTCCAGCAGGAACTCCGCGACATGCCCCGCGACGCCGTCGTGGTGGTCAACGAGACCACGGGGGTGATCACGATGAGTGCGGACATTGAGCTGGACCCGTCGGCCGTCACTCACCAGAACATGACGATCGACATCGGGAGCGAGTCCGGGGCGAGCGAGTTTGTCGGCCTGGACCCGGCCGCCGATTCGTCGGTGCCGACCCTCAAGGCGCTCGTCCAGTCGATGAACGCCCTGCGCGTTTCGGCCAAAGACATGATCCAGATCATCCGTGAGCTGGACGCGCGCGGCGCGATCTACGGACACGTCATCTATCGCTGAGGCAGGAGGACGCCATGGAGATCAGTTCGCTGGCAACGGCACGCTTCGATTCCGCGGCCCGGATGCCGCCGCAGCCGCCGGCGACGCCGCCGCAGGGTGCCGCACCCGGCGACCGGGAAGTGCGGGAGGCGTTCCACGATTTCGTGGGACAGACGTTCTACGGCCAGCTGCTCAGCGCCATGCGCAAGACGGTCGGCAAGCCCGCGTACTTCCATGGCGGACGTGCGGAGGAGGTGTTCCAGAATCAGCTGGACCAGGTGCTGTCCGAGAAGCTGAGCGATGCCACAGCGGAGACATTCACCGAGCCCATGTATCAACTTTTTGCTTTGTCGAGGCGTTGAGCGGACATGATTTCGATGCTGGAAGTAAAGTCGGACACCATGAATGAGCATGCTGGCGAACAGCCTTGGGAAGACGATCTGGCCGTGTTGCTGAACGACCTGTCGCAGGTGCAGGACGACCTGCTGGACGTGCTGGCCAGGAAACGGCAGTGCATGGCGGTCGCCGACATCCGCGGCATGCAAGCGCTGCAGCCGGTCGAAGAAGCGCTGGGGCAACGCCTGCAGGCGTGCCACGACCGGCGTGCGGCGCTGCTGGCCGACGCCGGGCAGCAGGGGCTTCCCGGACACAGCCTGGGGGAGCTGGCCACGGCCCTCCAGCGGCAGGGGGGGAGCGATCTGCGCCGCGACGTGCGGCAGACGTCGGCCCGCATGCGGCTGCTGCAGCACCAGAGCCTGACCAACTGGGTGCTGGCCCAGAAGGCGGTGCTGCACGTCGCCCAGCTGCTGGAAATTCTCGCGACCGGCGGACGCCTCAAGCCGACATATGGAAAGGATGCGGGCCCTCACGACCGCGGAGCACTCGTCGACCAGCAGGTGTGACCAACCGCAACCCGTGGGGTCCTGACGCGCTATGACACTCACTTCCACTCTGTACATCGCCAAGAACGCCCTGTACGCCGCGCAGGCCGGCATCCAGGTGGCGGCCAACAACATCGCCAACGCCGACACCCCCGGCTATGTGCGCGAGAAGCTGATCCAGGCGGCCGGCCCCACGCAGCGGATCGGAGACCTGGTCACCGGCACCGGCGTCGTGGTCAAGGGTGTCGTGCGGGAGGTCGACGAGTATCTGCAGGAGCGACTGCGGGCGGCCGGCAGCGATAAGGCCAGCGGCGAGGCGCAGGAGGCGTACTTCGTCGAGCTGGAATCGGTCATCGGCGAGTTGACCGACAGCGACCTGAGCACCGCCGTGACGACGTTCTTCAACCGCCTCCACGACGTGCTCAACCAGCCGGAAGACCCGGCCGTGCGGAATATGGCGATCCTGGCCGGTGATGAACTCACCGCCCAGGTCCGGAACCTGGACAGCCGCGTGCGCGCGCTGCGCAAGGAGTCGAACGAACAGATCGTCAGCGACGTGGACAACATCAACCAGCTGGTGAAGGAGATTGCCGAACTCAACGTGCGGATCATCGAGGTGGAGAAGGGGGGCCAGATCGTCAGCGATGCGGTCGGGCTGCGCGACGAACGCGACCAGGCCCTCAAGCAGCTCGCGTCGCTGGTCAACATCACGGTCGATGAACAGACCAACGGCTCGGTCAACGTCTTTGTCGGCGGCGACTACCTCGTGTTCGACGGGGCCACGCAGACGGTCAAGACGGTCCAGTACGCCGATCGCGGTTTGATCAGCGTGGAGCTGCGGCTGAGCCGGTCGGACGGCCGGCTGCGGGCCAGCTCGGGGGAGGTCGCCGGGTTGATCGCCGCGCGCGACGATATCCTGGGTGGCTTCCTGGACCGGCTGGACACCTTCGCCGGCACGCTGATCAACGAGTTCAACAAAGTGCACTCCTCCGGCCAGGGACTGTCGGGCTACCAGGAACTGCTCAGCGAACAGGCCATGGCAAACAGCCGGTTGCCGCTCGACGAGGCGGGGCTGGCGTTCACGCCGGTGCACGGCTCCTTCCAGGTGGAGATCTACAACCGGGAGACGGGGACGCACACCACCCACGACATATTCGTGCAGCTCGACGGCCTGGACGACGACACGACGCTCGCCAGCCTGACCGCGGCCCTGGATGCCATTGATGGCCTGTCGGCCGCGGTCACAGTCGACGGGCAGCTGCGGCTGGAGAGCGAATCGCCGGTGCTGGAGTTCTCGTTCGCCCGCGACACCAGCGGGACCCTGGCGGCACTGGGGGTCAACACCTTCTTCACCGGTACCAAAGGGTCCGACATGCGGCTCAACGAGGGCCTGCTGAACGACGCGAGCAAGCTGGCCCTCAGCAGCGGGGGCATCGGCAGCGATACGCGAAACGGCGAATCGCTCGCCGCACTGCTGACCACGCCCCTCGAGTCGACTGGGCGGCTGTCGCTCACCCAGATGTACGAACGGTGGATGGGCGAGACGGCGCAGGCCTCCGCCCTGGCCCAGGCCGTGGCCGATGGCTACCGCTCCTTCCACTCGACGCTCGAGGGTGAACACCTGGGGTTCAGCGGCGTCAACCTGGATGAGGAAGCGGTCAACATGATGGTCTACCAGCAGACGTTCCAGGTCGCCGCCAAGGTGATATCCACAATCCGCGAGTTGCTTGAAGTCCTGACCAGTCTGTGACGCGAGCAACCGGAGCAGTCAGCGTTCCGCGAGGTGTGCAGCGCATGTCGATTTACCCGATCCCCACTGGCCGCATCAGCGATGTGCTAGTCACCCGCCGTATGATGAACCAGTTGCAGAACGTCCAGAAACGGTTGCTGACCGTTGAGCAGCAGCTGAGCACAGGGCGGCGCATCCAGCTGGCCAGCGAAGACGCTTCCGCGGCAAACCGGGCCGTGGCCCTGCAGCGGATGCTCGAAACGAAAACGCAATTGGAGACGAACCTGTCCACGAGTCAGGCGTTTCTGGACGCCACCGACGGGGCGTTGTCGAGCGTCGCGGATCTGCTGAACAACGCGCGCGGGCTGGCCGTGCGCGCGGCCGACAGCACGACCAGCGAATCCGAACGCAACGCCATGGCGCTCGAGGTCCAGGCCACCCTCAACCAGATGCTCAATATCGGGAACGAACAGTTTCGCGGGCGCTACCTGTTTGCCGGCTCGGCTACGGCCACACGCCCGTTCGACACATACGACAACTATGTGGCGTACCGCGGCAACAACACCGCGCTGCGCACGTATGCCAATCAGGAACTGCTGTTCGACACCAATGTGCCGGGGCAGGAGCTGTTTGGCGCGGTGTCGTCGGAGGTCGAGGGGGGCGATCGCAACCCGGCGCTGACGGCCCATACGCGGCTGGCCGATCTGCGGGGAGGACTCGGCATCACGCCGGGCACGCTGGTCATCTCGGACGGCTCCCACACGAGCAAGGTGTCGCTGGTCGGTGCGGAGACGGTGGGGGACGTCGTGCGGCGGCTGGAGAGCAATCCGCCGAAGGGGCGGGAGATCCACGTCACGATCGGCGCGTGCGGCCTGCGCGTGGAGATGGACGCAACCGGCGGCGGGTATATCACTATCCGGGATGAGCAGGGGGGGAAGACGGCCGCGCAGCTCGGCATTCTGCGCACCACGGGGCGCGCGGTCGATCCGATTGAGGGCAGCGACCTCGATCCCGTGCTGTCCGCCACCACGTCGCTCGACGATATCCTGGGCGGATGGGACCAGGACTCCGGGCTCCGGATCACCAACGGCGACGAGACCCATGTGATCGATCTGCAGGCGGCGGAAACGATCCAGGACCTGCTCAACATCCTCAACAGCTCCGGGGCCATGGTGCTGGCCGAGATAAACGCCGCGCGGACGGGGATCTGCGTCCGCTCACGCCTGAGCGGCGGCGACTTCTCCATCGGCGAAAACGGCGGGACTACCGCCACCGACCTGGGCCTCCGTTCGCTGATGCAGGAGACCCGCCTCACGGCGCTCAACCACCGGCAGGGGGTGACTACCGTTTCCGGAGCCGACTTCACGATCCGCCGCACCGACGGCGTGGAACTGGCGATCGACGTGTCGTCAGCCGAGACGGTCGGAGACGTCATCGACCTGATCAACAACCACCCCGACAATCTGGACCCGGCGACGGCGGTCACCGCGCGCCTGCGTGCCGTGGGGAACGGCCTGGAACTGATCGAAGACCATCCGGCGGGCAGCGGCCAGCTGAGTGTGAGCCGGGCCAACCTCAGCCTGGCCGCCTGGGACCTGGGGCTCTTGCCGCGCGATGCCGACGTCACGACCGCCGGCGGTACGCCGGTGACGTTGTCCGGGAGTGACCCGAATCCGCTGGAAACGCAGGGGATTTTCAACACGCTCATTCGCCTGCGCGACGCGATCGAACGCTTCGATGTCACCGAACTCGAACGCATCACCCAGATGCTGGACGCAGATTCCGAGCGGCTGACTTTCGCCCGCGCTGAGATCGGGACGCGCGGTCAGAGCCTGGAGGCCCTGACCAGGCGGAACGAGGACGAGCAGGTGGAACTCAAGTCCGCTCTCTCGGCGGAAATCGACATGGACCTGGCGCAGGCCGCGTCCGACTATGCTACGCGGCAGGCCGCCTATGAAGCGGCCATCCGCAGCATCGCCAACCTGCACAGCCTGTCCCTGCTGGATTTCATGTAGACCGATTGTAGCGATTTTGCTGTTCGCAGTGGCGAGCACCTGCCGATGATACCTAGACGGCTTGGTCTCGTCCCACTCCCCGCCAAGCGCGGCAACGATGAGGGTCTTCTCCGATGCAGATCAGTACTACACGGTTCGGCACGCTGTGCGTGGATGTCGACGACCTGATTCACTTTCCTCACGGGATCGTCGGGTTTGAAGACTGCCGGCACTGGGTCCTCCTGGCCGACCCGGCCAACAACGCGGTCGGCTGGCTGCAGAGTGCGGACCGGCCGGCAACCGCGCTGGCCGTCGTCAGCCCGCGGCGGTTCGTCGCCGATTACCGCATCCGCGTCACGCGCGGCCAGCTGTACTGCCT
Organism: Pirellulaceae bacterium; assembly: GCA_036821925.1. GTDB lineage: Bacteria > Planctomycetota > Planctomycetia > Pirellulales > Pirellulaceae > JAAYDI01. Next base: position 310 of record DAISIS010000163.1, on the reverse strand, counting down.
GGCCCTGTCCGAACGGGACCGGTTCTACGCCCTGTGTGTGTTGAGCAAACAGGACGGCAACTGTGTGATGAACCTGCGCGCCCCCGTGCTGGTCAATCTCGATCGCCGGCTGGGATGCCAGGTGATCACCATCGACGACCAGCCGCTCCAGATGTCCTTGGCAGAACCTGCGGCCCGGCTGCAGAAAAGTGCCTGATACAGCCGTTGCGGTCCGAATAACACCAACGCCCGGGAGCACGCTGGACCTGCTGCCGCGCGACTACCGATACTTGCTCAAGCAGTCGGTGTCGCCACTCTCTTGCGTGTTGGC
>DAISIS010000162.1:0-10987 GCA_036821925.1 Pirellulaceae bacterium | reverse complement strand
CGCGACCGGTTTGACGTGACCGTGTACAGCCTTGCTCACCGGCCGACGGCGCCGCAGGACCGGCTCGCCCGCCGCCTGGACGAGGCGCAGCTGCCGGTGCATTACCTGGGATTCACGAGCAAGTGGAGTCTGCCGTCGGCGGTGCGGGCGCTGCGGGCCCGGTTCAATCGCCGGCCGCCGGATGTCATCCAGTCGATGCTGTTTCACGCCAATGTGGTGAGCGGGTTGGCGCGCCGCCGTGTGGGCCAGACCGCGTTGAGTCTGGGATTCCGCGTGGCCGATCCGTCCCGCTGGCGGCAGTGGGTCGAAGGGCGCATTGCGCGGGAGGCGGATCGCGTGGTGTGCGTAAGCCAGTCGGTGGCCGACTTCGCGGCCCGGCAGATGCACATCGATCCGGCCCGGCTGATCGTCATCCCCAACGGAATTGATTTGGCCGCCTACGACGACCGGCGTCCGGCCGACTTGACGCGGTTTGGTTTTCCCGAGGGGCGGCGGGCGATCGCGTGTGTCTCGCGGCTGTCGCGGCAGAAGGGGCTGGATCTGCTGATTCGCGCCGCCCCGCAACTCCTGGCCGCACTGCCGGACCACGATGTGCTGCTGGTGGGCGACGGCCCGGACGCAGCCGGGCTGCGGCGCTTGGCGGCCGAACTGGGTGTCGGGCATCGAATCCATTTCGCTGGCTGGCAGCCAGCCGTGCCGGAAATCCTCCTGGCCAGCGATGTGATGGTCTTGCCGTCGCGGTGGGAAGGCATGCCCAACGTGCTGCTCGAGGCCATGGCGTGCGGGCGACCGGTCGTGTGCTCGGCGGCCGAAGGCGTGACCGAGGTGCTCGGCCCCCTGGCGGAACCCCAGACGGCGCCTGTCAATAATCCGCAACTGCTTGTCAAAAAAACACTTGCCATCGTCTGCAATCCGGAATTCGCCCACCAGTTGGGCGGCCAGAATCTGCAGCGCGTCGCCGACCATTTCTCATTTGCCCAGGTGATCCGGCAGTATGCCGAACTGTTCGCAGCGCTGTCGGGCGCGGCGGCCGTGACCACCTGAGTTTCTGCGTTTTTTTTTGCCACCGCCGGCCACTCGTTTCCGCTCGAAGTCTCCGCCCCGTATACACGTTATGTCGCCGGCCCGCAAACGTCGCGCGCCGCCGCAGAAGAATACCTGTTGACGTCGGTCGGTCAGCGGGTATCTTGGGGACGGTTGTGGGAGCTAGTGGCAACGGGTGGCAAAAAATGTTCCTGACCGGCAGCTATCAGCGGAGTCTGGATGAGAAATGCCGGTTCACCCTACCCAAGTCGATTCGCGACACGCTGGAAGCGTCCGGAGGCTTGGTCCTGTACGTGGCCCCCGGCACGGACGGGTCGCTGGTGGTCTACACCGAATCGGCGTTCCAACGGTTGGGCGAGCAGTTGGGGCAGGGCTCGCCGGTTTCCCAGGATCTGCGGGCCTTCAGCCGGCTGTTCTATTCGCAGGCTCAGCGCGTGGAGCCCGACCGGCAAGGGCGTGTCCGTCTGCCCTCCGACCTGGTGGCAATGTCGCTCAACGGGAGGGAGATCGTGCTGATCGGCGTGCGCGACCATCTGGAAGTCTGGGACCGGGAGCGTTGGCAGGCATATCTGGGGCAGAAGCAGCCTTTCTACGACGAGATTGCCGAGAGCGCATTCGAGTGTCCGCCACGTGCCGCGGCAGCCGTATTGCCTGAGGAGACCACGTTGGCCGCAGCCCGTCCCCGCTAGGGGGTGGGGACAGAAGAGACGAGGAGAGAGGAGAGAGGAGAAAGGGCCAAGCGGGGAAAACGTCCCGGGGTGGGGTTGATTGGGGAAGCGAGATTTCGGACGTTGGACTGGAGAAACTACATTCGCCTCGCGCGGAAACCGGTCGGTCAGTCACCGGCCACAGACTGACTGACCAGCGGCCGATTTGTCGGCCGTCAGTGTTTCGCGGGCGCAGAAACGGGATGTTTCTGGCCGCGAACTGTAGCGTGCGGCGTGCCGAGAGGCATCCGTTTGCTGCTGACTCGGCCCCTATAGGGCGCAAGGATGCGCCCTGGGTCGCACGTCGGGCGGCGCTCCGATGTCCAGCTGGGTGCCCAGCGTGTATGATCGGGTGGTGAGTGCGGAACGATCTGCGTTGCCCCCCGGCACGACAAACATGGCCGAGCGTACGTCCATCCACATCCCGGTGCTGGTGTCGGAGGTGCTGGGCGCGCTCAACATACAGCCTGGCGGCGTAGTGGTGGATGGCACGCTCGGGGGCGGCGGGCACACGCGTCGGTTGGCGGAGCAGGTGGGACCGAGCGGCCGAGTGGTGGCGGTGGACCGCGATCCGCAGGTGATTGCGCGCGCCGAGCGCGAGCTGGCGGGGCTGCCCATTCAGGTGGCGCAGTCGGATTTCTGCGAGTTGCCCGAAGTGCTCGACGCGGCCGGCGTGGAGCTGGTCGACGGCATCCTGCTCGACCTGGGTCTATCGAGCGACCAGTTGGCCGACGGTGATCGGGGGTTCAGTTTCGAGTCAGACGGCGCGTTGGATTTGCGGTTCGATCCGGAGCGGGGCGAGCCGGCCTGGCGGCTGCTGGCGCGCTTGCGGGCCGAGACGCTGGCGCAGATCCTGTATGACTACGGGGAAGAGCGATTCAGCCGCCGGGTGGCGGCGGCGATTGTCGAGCGGCGGCGGCACGATCCGATCCGCACCGCCCGACAACTGGCGCAGCTTGTACGCAGTTGTGTGCCGGTGGCGAAGCATCACCGGATCGACCCGGCCACGCGCACGTTCCAGGCCCTGCGGATCGCCGTGAATCAGGAACTGACGTCGCTTGAGCACGCGTTGCGGCGGTTGCCCGAACGGCTGGCGGTGGGGGGCCGGCTGGCGATCATCAGCTTTCATTCGCTCGAAGACCGGCGCGTCAAGCTGGCCTTTCGCGACGATCCGCGGCTGCGTGCGTTGACGCGCAAGCCCGTTCGGCCGACGGAGGCGGAGGTGGCGCGTAATCCGCGTGCCAGCAGCGCGCGGCTGCGGGTGGCCGAGCGTGTCCAGGGGGACTAGGCCGATGCCCGACGCACCCGGCACGGGACAGCTGCGCTGCATCATCTCGGGCGGCCAGACGGGAGTGGACCGGGGGGCGCTCGACGCCGCCATCGCGGTGCACATGGCCCATGGCGGCTGGTGCCCCCGGGGGCGGCTGGCCGAGGACGGCCCCATTTCCCAGCGCTACCAGTTGCAGGAGACGCGGTCCGACAAGTACGCCATCCGCACGCGGCAGAACGTGCTCAGCGCCGACGCGACGTTGATTCTGTGTCGCGGTCCGTTGACCGGGGGCACGGAGCTGACCTATCGCCTGGCCGTGCGGCACGCCAGACCCTGCCTGGTGGTGGATCTGCAGCAGGCGCCCGCGGCAGCGGGCGTCCGACGCTGGCTGGCTGCGCAGCAGATTGGCGTGCTCAACGTCGCCGGCCCGCGTGAGAGTACTCATCCGGGTATCGCGCACGAGGCGTACCAGTTTCTGCTGGCGGTGTTGGCCGGCGACGTGTAGTCGCAGCGCAGACCGAAGGGCACACCCGGCTCAGTGGTCTGCGTCCGATTCAAAGCGCACCGTGCGGGTCGGTTGTTCGCGACCGGTGGGGATGGTCAGCGGCCGGTAGAGTTCGGGGCGCCGGGCGCGCAGCCAGCGAACGCCGGTACAACGTGTGCGCAGCGCGGCGTCCAGCTCGGCCACCACCATGGCGTCGGCCGGTTGCGACGTTTCGGCCAGTACCCGCCCGTACGGATCCAGGATCATGGCATTGCCCGTACGCACTTCGTCGTCGTCGCGTCCCACTCCGTTGCTGAACACCAGGAACAAGCCATTGTCGTGGGCTCGTGCGGGGAGCCAGCGCATGAGCCAACCGCGCCCCTTATCGCCGCGGAATTCCGCTTCGATCGCCTGCGGGTGTTCCGCGCGGCGCTCCCACAACTCCACATCGATCGGGCCCATGGCGTGCGGGCTCCCGGAGCGGCAGCCGCCGGTCTGGTGCGGCGCCAGCAGTACCTCGGCCCCGGCCAACGCACAGATCCGCACGTTCTCAACGATGTTGTTGTCGTAACAGATCAGCACGGCCACGCGCCAGCCGTGCGGCGTGTCAAAGACCGTGTACGCGTCACCGCTGGTCAGGTGCTCGCTCACGAACGCGTGCAGTTTGCGGTGACACGCCCAGCGGCCGTCGGCCATGGTCGTGACCGACGCGTTGAAGAGCCGCCCCTGGCTGTCCCGTTCGATCAGCCCGGCACAGATCGTCATGTCATACGCGATCGACCAGTTCAGCAGCCGCCGGACACTCGGACCGTCCGGCACCGGTTCGGCCAGCTCCTGCAGCTGCTGGCGGGTGAGCTTGCGGAGGTGCCAGTAGCCGCAGATGCAGCACTCGGGAAAGAGCAGCATCTCGACGCGCTGCTGCGCCGCCTGCTCGACAAATCCCTGCATAACGGCCAGATTGTGCCGCTTGTCGCCCGGCGCATGCTGGAACTGGACAGACGCGACGCGCAGGCGTTTCACGCTATGGCCCACCAGTCGCGGTGCCGGCGTCCCCCGCCGCTGCGTCCCCCGCCGCGTCGGGCGTGGCCGCGTCGGCCGGCGGTGCGATCTCGTCCGGCGCCATCTCGATGCCCTCGTCAATATCCAGGAGGGGCGTTTCGGTGGTGGCGTCGGGAGGCGGCGTCGGGGCCGTTTGGTTACAGCCGTTGAGCGCCAGGCAACAGGCGGCCGCGGAGGCCAGGATCCAATACCGCATCTGCATCACAAGCTCCTTCCGATGTGTGTCGGCAATGTCGGTCGACCCGAATCGGGTGCGTGCGGCCTGCCGCGGCGGCGTCACCTGAGCCGCTCGAGAAACCGCTGTAACTCAGTATAGTAATCCTGGTCGCTCGGTCCATTGTGGGTCACGCCGCTCATCGCGACGAACTGCTTGGGGCTGGCAGCCGCCGCCTCAAAGAGCTGCCTGCCGAACTCGAACGGCACGACTTCATCGGCCGTCCCGTGACTCTGCAGCAGCGGCCCGTGGAAAGCGGCGATCCACCGCCGCGAATCGAACCGGTTCTTGAGGAGCCGGCGTACGGGCAGCCACCAGTAGTGGTGGGCCGCCACATCTGGCAAGCTGGTGAACGTCCGTTCGAGGATCATGGCGCGGGCCCCCCAGTTGGCCGCCACCTGGACGGCGATGGCGCCGCCGATCGAGCGTCCCCACAGCACGATGTCCTGGGGTGCAACGCCGGCGCGCTCCGCCAGCCACAGCTGGGCGGCACGCGCATCGGCAATGATGCCGGTTTCCGCAGGCCGCCCTTCGCTGCGGCCATAGCCACGGAAGTCGAACGCAAACAGCGAGATGCCGTGGCGCGCGCGCAGCGTGTCCATGTAGTCGCCCAGGGCGGCCACGTCCTCGCCGTTGCCGTGGCAGTACAGCACGTGGATCGTCGCGCCCGGCTGTTCGAAGTACCAGCCGTGCAGCCGCGTGCCGTCGGACGAGGTGAAGCACACATCCTCGTACACCAGCCCGTCAGGATGCCAGTCGCCCGGCGCAATGGCCCAGCGTGGAAAGAGGAGTGTCGTTTCGAGCCACATCATCAGTAACAGAATCAACAGATACGCGAGCACGCCGGCGCGCACGGTTCGCCAGACGCTCCGCCAGACCGACCGTCCGCCAAGCGCTAACCGCCTCGCTTCGCCAGGCGTGGCGCGAAGCGAGGCGGCAGGTGTGGAAGGCAGGGCGCGAGAACCAGAATCAGAACCAGTACCAGTACCAGTACCAAAACTTTCAGAACTTGTAATCTGGATTCGCGGGGTCAAAGTCCTTGTCCGTCAGTCCGACGTTCAGCTCCAGCTTCAGATACGTGTATTCCTCGATCAGTTCATCGGTCCCCGGCTCGGAGCCCGGCGTGGCCGGCCAGGTATACGCGGCATAGCGTACCGGCACGTTGAGTTCATCGTCGATGAAGATGCGCGCCACGTAGAAGTCGTAGTACGGGCGGGGCTGCGGGTGCTTGACCTCCAGCATCGTGCACTGGCGGCCGTTGATCTTGGCCCCCTTGCGGAACTCGACCAGACACTCCTCGGGCGCCCCGTTCTGCTTGTCGAGCGTCCCCTTCTCGATGAGTCGGATGACGAGCGTTTCCAGGCCGATTTCCGTGATTGGATAGCGGTTGCCCTGCATGGCCATGGAGCCGTCGGGGCGCAGCCAGACGGAGCCGAACTTGCCTTTGAACGAGTCGCGGCGCTCGTGGGCAATCATCTTTCCGCCGTTCTGCCCGCGCACGAAGATCACTTCCCGCCCCTTCATGTCCTCCGGCTTCAGGAAGTACAAGTAGACCGAAAACGGCGTCACAACCTGGCCGTTCTCCACCTGCTCGTTGCGAATCTTGGCAAACATGTACTCGTAGTCGTGCAGCGTGTCGCCAATCCGCTCGCGTTTGACCATGACGCATTTGTAGTCGCGCACGTTGGCCCGCAGGTTCCGCAGTCCGTCGTGAGCCAGCGCCAGCGCCGGGTCCATCGGATGGGCCTTGGCGGCCGCGTTGGGATCGACATCCGCTTTGGAGACGCGATAGAGCGGCTCCGTCAACTGCTCACTCGATGCCGGACCCTGGGACGGTTGCTGCGCCCACGCCGCGACCGCGCTGGCCAGCACCCCCAAGCCCACAAGCCAGCGCGTTGCGCTCGGACAGAGTCTGCGTGTTCGGTTCGTTCGCCTCATTCGAATGACTCCTTGCCGGTGAAACCGCAGTCGCCGCGCAGGTCGGGCCCTGCAGCAACTGCCGTCTCGTCCCTCCCTGAGCTGTGTGGTGAAAGTAACGGTTCCGATTGGTGGCAGCAAGTCTCGCGCCAGATCCAGTGGTATGGTCCCGGCGAAACCAAACCGCCTTGCGTAGCCCTTACGGATCAACGAGTTTACGCAAGTTCGCCCGCTAACGACCCTCTGTGCTCGGACACGCGGTGTTTTAAGTATCGCCCGGCACTGCGTGGAATAATTACAATCCTCGGCAATTGCGCTTCGCCTTTGCCAATCGGCAAAGACGAACAAGCACGGGCAAACTGCCACATCCCGTGCTCCACGCCGTCCCTTGCGCACGCTGCGCAACTCGTCTACGCTTCGCCCATTCTACTCAGTCTCTCCCCCGGCACCTAGGTGGATTTCCGGGCGGCCGACCAGGCGGGGTCCCTGGGGGAGCTGGGCGGGCCTGCCGCGACCGGCTACCATTGAGCCGGTTCGCTGCGGAGCCACACGCCCCAGCCCTGTGAACCGCGCCGGCGAACTGCCCATGAACTGTTGTGACACCGTCCTTTATCGCGTGCGTCGGGGATGCGGATCAGGCCGCTCCACCGGCGCGGCCCAGCTCGATCGCCATCATGCCACTCAAACTCGCACTACATACCGTCGTGTCGCGTTCGTTCGGCCAGAACACGTTTGTGGCCAGCCTCGCAGGTCACAGCGACTGCATCATCGTGGATCCCGGCTTCGATGCCACGGCGATCCAGAGTTGCATCACCCAACACCATCTCACCCCCAAGGCGATCCTCAACACACACGGGCACGCCGACCATATTGCCGGCAATCAGGCCATGAAGCGCTGCTGGCCAGAGTGCCCGCTGGTGATTGGCCGCGACGAAGCGCACAAGCTCACCGATCCCCAGGCGAACCTGTCGGCCCAGTATGGGTTTGGCCTGACCAGTCCGCCGGCCGATGAGCTGGTGGACGACGGGCAGGTCTACGAGGCGGCCGGGTTGGCGTTGGAAGTGCGGGCGATCCCCGGCCACTCTCAGGGACACGTCGTCTACCTGTGGCAGGGTGGCGAACCGTGGGTGGTGTTTGCCGGGGACGTGTTGTTCCAGGGGAGCATCGGGCGGTACGATTTTCCGGACGGCGATCTGGACCAGCTGCTGACCAACATCCGCACCAAGCTGCTGTCGCTGCCCGACGACACGGTGGTCCTGCCCGGCCACGGCGGCGCGACGACGATCGGCCACGAGCGGGCTCACAACCCGTATCTGGTCTGAGCCGCATCGGGTGCGGCATCCGAGTCGGCGGGCCGGGCCAGGACGGCCGGCATCGACATACAGAATCGGCTGCCCTGCCCGGGTGTGCTGTCGACCACAATATCCCCCTCGTGTTCGTGCATGATCTTCTGGCTCACGGGCAGGCCGAGCCCCGTGCCACGGCTGCCCTTGCGTGATTCGAACACGGAGAAGATCCTGGTCAGATCCTCCGGCGCGATCCCTTCGCCGTTGTCCTCCACGATGATCCGCACCAGCTGCTGGGCGGCGGCATACTCGGTGCGGACAGTAACCTGCCCGGGTTCGGCCTTCTCGCAGGCATCGACGGCGTTGGTCACGATGTTGAGCACAGCCCGGTGCAACGCATCCGGATCGAACGTCAGGAGGGGCATCTGGGCGTCGGGGATCCAGGCCAGCTTCACCCCCGCGTCCGCCGCTCGGGTCTGAGCCAGCTCGACCACATCGGTGACCACCTCGTTGAGATCAGCCGGCACCATTTCCGGCTCGCGTTCCTTGCTGAACGTGAGCATATCCATCACGAGGTTGGAGATCTTGTCCTGGTTCTTGTCGACGATGGCCCAGCCTTTGGAGACCACGTCGAACTCGCCGCTCTTGAGCCCTTCCTCGATCAGGTAGCTGCCGCCGCGAATCCCCTGCAGGATGTTCTTGATATGGTGGGACAGCGTGGCGATGGTCTGGCCGATGGCCGCCAGCCGTTCGGCCTGCACCATGGCCGAGTAGTAGGACGTGTCCTCGACGGCCAGCGCCGCCTGGTGCCCGATCGCGACCATTAGTTTGAGATGCTCTGCGGAGAAGCGATTCGCCGGGCGCTGGATGAACCGGCCCGGCGCCGTGTACGTGTCGATATAGATCACACCGACCACGCCGTACCGCCCTTGCATGGGCACACAGATGGCCTCGCGGATTCCCATCCGCACAATGCTGGCCGCGGAATCCCACCGCTCATCGTCGCTCGCGTCGCTCGTCAGCACCCCCTCGTTGTGCTGGAGGACATAGTCCAGAATCGTCCGGCTGATCTCCATGCTTTCGCCCGCCGTGGACTTCCGGTCACGGCGCACCTTGGGCACCAACTGATCGAGGTCGCGGTCGAGCAGCATGACGCACCCGCGATCCGCCTCCACCCACTCGAAAATCAACTCCATGATCCGCTGCAGCAGCTGATCGATGTCCAGCGTGTGACTGGCGGCCAACGCCGTGTGGTACATCACATCCAGATTGCTGCGGGCGCGGGCCAGCCACGGGCTGTCGGAATCGCGGTGGATGCCGAAGATCCGTTCGCCCGGCTGCTGGCCCAGAGTCGAGATGATTCGTGAGCCGCCCGGCTGCTGCTCCTGGCCCACAATGCTGATGCCGTCGACCCGCTCGTGCGAGGTGAGTTCGTCACCGGCCGTGAAGATCATCAGCGTGCGTCCCACCTGCACGCGATCCCCGCTGTTGAGCAGGTGATGGTCGGTCAGCTGGCTGTTGACGTAGGTGCCGTTGGAGCTGCCCAGATCTACCAGGTCATATCGCCCGCCCTGCCCGCGGAGTTCCGCGTGAAACCGCGAAACCTCCGTATCGTGCAGCTGCACGGTGTTGCCCTTCTCGCGTCCGATACGGACGCACGAATCCTGCAGCTCGAACCGCTTGCCCTGGTCACGCCCTTGGATCACAAACAGCGAAGGCATTGCCCCGCCCCATTACCGCCTGGTTGCGCCGTACGTTCAATCAACTGCTCGATTTTACGGATCAACGGAGCGTAATGATAGGGTTTGCGTACCAGGTGCTTGTCGGCCGGCACCTCGCACCGGCGCAAATTCCCCAGGATCACCAATTCCGCCCGATGCGTGGCGAGCTCACTCTCGTAGGCGGCACGCACTGAGCTGTCCTCCGCGGCGGCCGACTCCAGGTCGAGCACCACCACCTCCGGATGGTGCTGGCGCACCAGTTCCAGACCCTGCGCTGCACAGGGCGACTCCAGAATCTGCACACCGCGTCGTTCCAGCACGGTGCGCAAGACGCTGCGGGAATCGGCCGACTGGTCTACAATCAGCACGCATTTGCGTTGATCAAGCGAAAGTTCCGGCATGGGTAGCTGCACCTCCGTGTGCGCACGTGCCGTGCGTCGGCGTCCCCGGGGTGGATCCGCAGCGGTGCGGACGCGGGGACCGACTACAGGCTGGCCGCAGTCATCATGTGGGAGCAGACATCCTTGTCTGCCATGGTTGGCGTGCGTCGGAAGAATATCGCGGAGTGTGATTCCTGTCAAAAGCGCTTTCGGCGTGCCCTGAACGCCCCTGAACGCCGGGTGGCGGAGCGGCCGCCCAGCGCCGCGGTGATCCGCTGCCCATCCCCTCCAACGAGCGACGAGGTTTCAGTCCGTGGGAGTGGGGGGTTAGAATGTCGGTGAGTTTTCCGTTGCCAGACAAGAGGAGGAGCATCATGTATTTGGGCGCGTTTTTGTCAGCGCTGATTCTGTTGTCAGGTTCTTTCTTCAGTGTCGCAGCCGCCGCGCTGCCGAAGTTGACCCCCACGCCTCAGCAGATGCGCTGGACGTCCGGCGCGGAGTGCCGGCTTGCCGTGCGCGCGGTGCGCGGTGTGGCCGCCGACGCGGCGTTGCCCGCCGACATGCCGGCCTTGGAACGGCTGGCCAAGGCATTGCACACGTCCCTGTCTCCCACGCCGGACGGCAACCTGAAACTGGTGTTAGGTACCCTGCCCGCTACCGTTCCGGAGCGCACGCGTCGGGAAGCGTACGCCCTGGTGGTGGACGGCAACGGCGCGACCATCACGGCGGAAACGGCCCACGGCGTGCACCACGGCCTGATTTCGCTGGCCCTGCTGGCCGACCCCGAGGAGGGCATCCCCTGCGTCACGATCACCGACTGGCCCGACCAGCAGATGCGCGGCACCTATGTTCCCAATGTGGAGCAGGCCGAAACGCGTTTGGACCAGTTTGTGGCGTTGAAGCTG
>DAISIS010000161.1:0-11012 GCA_036821925.1 Pirellulaceae bacterium | reverse complement strand
GTGCCTGCGTGACGGTCCGGTCGCGGCCACGCGTCGCGGTACTCGCCACCGGCAATGAACTGGTGCCAGCCCAGACCCGTCCGGGGGCGGGCCAGATCCGCAACAGCAACGGGCCGCTGCTGTGTGCCCTGGCGCGGTGCGAACAGGCGGAGGTGGTCGATCTGGGCATCGCCCGCGATGCCATCGACGCACTGCGGCCGGCCATCGAAGTCGGACTCGCCAGCGACCTGCTGGTGCTCTCCGGTGGCGTGTCGGCCGGCGTCCTGGATCTCGTGCCCGGCGCGCTGGCCCAGCTGGGAGTGGAGCGAGTGTTCCACAAAGTGCATCTCAAGCCGGGCAAACCGCTGTGGTTTGGCGTCCACCAACGGGGTGAGCGGCGGACGCTGGTGTTCGGATTGCCGGGTAACCCGGTCGGGAGTCTCGTGTGCTTCGAGCTGTTTGTGGCACCCGCGCTGCGGCAGCTGCGGGGGTGTCCCGAGGTCATAACGGAGCACCGCCTGGCTCGCCTCACAAAGGGTTACCATCAGCGCAGCGATCGCCCCACATACTGCCCGGCCTGCGCAGCACGCACGGCGCAGGGCGCGCTGACGGTCACCCCCGTGGCGTGGGCCGGGTCGGCAGACCAACGGGCGTGGCACGCCGCCAATTGCCTGGCCTTTTTCCCGCCGGGGGAACGCATGTTTGACGCGGGCGAGAGCGTGCCGGTCCACCTGCTGGAGGCCGCTCCCGCGATGAGTACGCCTGGTTGACCTGATCGCGATTCCTCATGGCACACAGCGCGCAACGTTTCGACACTCCATTCTGGCTGTCCGCGGCGAGCGGATTGCTGCTGTGGGCGGCGCTGCCGCCGCTGGACTGGTGGTGCCTGGCCTGGATCGCCCCCGCATTCTGGCTGCGGCTGGTCCGGCAGGAGGCGTGGCGCGGCAGGCGACCTTATGTGGCCATCTGGTTCAGCTCGGTGCTGTTCTGGATCGCCGTGCTGCAGGGGATCCGGCTGGCTCACTGGGCCAACTACCTCGGACTGGTCGCGCTCGCCGCATATCTGGGCATCTATGTGCCGCTGTTCATCGCCGTAGCGCGGCAGGCGGTACATCGCTGGCGGCTCCCCTTGCCGCTGGCCGCTCCCCTGGCCTGGACCGGCATCGAACTGCTGCGCTGCTACGGCCCGCTGGGCTTCTCGATGGCGACGCTGGCGCAGACCCAGGTGACCCGTCAGCGACTCATTCAGGTGGCGGACCTGGGCGGCGCGTACGGAATCAGCTTCCTGGTGATGACGATCGCCGCCTGCCTGGTGACGGCCGGGTCGGCCTCGCACCGCCGCCGCCGGATCGGTGCGGCGCTCTACGCCTTGTCGCTCCTCACGCTGGTCCTGGTCTACGGCCAGGTGCGGTCGGGCCAGGTGCGGTCGGGCCAGGTGCCCGTCGGGGCCAATCAGGCACCGGTCCGCGTGGCGCTGATTCAAGGGGCCATCGATACCGTGTTCGACGACGACCCGGATCGGGGCCGGCAGATGCTGCAGCAGTACATCGATCTGACGGACGAGGCGTGTGCCCGCTACGGACCGTTCGATCTGGTGGTCTGGCCGGAGTCGATGTTCCCGCTGAGCGACCTGCAGGTGGAGCCGGGTGTGGATGTCCAATTCGATCCGACGATCGATCAGACGCTGCTTGACGACAGCCGAGTCCTGTTTGACCGGCTGGTGCGCAATGGGATCGGTCGCGTGAACGATCGAGCCGACGAGCAGCGCGATCGGCGCAGTACAAGCTGGCTGCTGGGCACCACCACCTGGCAGTTTGGCGCCCATCCGCCACGGCGTTACAACGCCGCGCTGGTGGTGAATCCCGCGGCAGACGTCGTGGCCCGCTACTACAAAATGCACCCGGTGATGTTCGGCGAATACGTGCCGTTCGGGGACGCCTTTCCGGCACTGTACAACCTGTTCCCCTTGCCGAACGGCTTGACGCCCGGCACCGAACCTGTGGCGTTTGCCGTGGGCCCGCTGCGATTTGCGCCGAGCATCTGTTTCGAGAGCACGATGCCGCACCTGATCCGCTGGCACGTCGCCGAGCTGGCCCGCCGCGGTGCCGCTCCCGACGTCCTGGTCAATCTGACCAACGACGGTTGGTTCTGGGGTTCGAGCATCCTCGATCTGCAGCTGGGCTGCGCCGTGCTGCGGGCTGTGGAACTGCGGCGTCCCCTGCTGGTGGCTGCCAACACCGGATTCTCGGCGTGGATCAATGGCCAGGGGCAGATCCTGGCGCAGGGGCCGCGCCGCGCCACGGGGATCATCGTAGCCGACGTGTCTGCCGATGGCCGGTGGAGCGGGTATGAGCAGTGGGGCGACGGGCCGGCCGCGCTCTGCACCCTGTTCTGCGCGGCGGTGACGCTTTCGGCGGCCGTCTCCGGCTGGCTCAGACGCCGCAGGTCGCCGTCCCTGGCAACCCATTAAATGACTCAATCGTTACGACCGGCCGCGTGCCCAAATCGTTGACCGGCTTGTTCTTAGGTAGCATGTCAGCCGCCTGTCGCTGTAAGTGCTTGGCGTTCAGGCGTTAAATGCCCGAATCGGCACCAACGGGACGTGTTTCCTATCTTTCTCAGACCTCCGATTTTGTTCTCGATTCGTTGACAGCAGCAAAACGGCGAAATTATACTGAGTGGACCGGTTGTCGCGTTATGTCCTTTTGCCGTCGTCGTTTGGGGTGCGGGGGGTCTGTGCGTAACCTGCGGCCACCACGGCGGATAGACTAGAATTGGTTACGGTCGCTCGCAGGCCACACTCGTGGCAGGTCGGCTTGTTTTAAGGGAAATCGTGCTATGACACTGCTGGGCAAGCTCTTTACCGTCCTCATTCTCGTGATGAGCGTGCTGTTCCTGGGGCTGGCGATATCCGTCTATGCCACCCATGTGAATTGGCGCGCGGAGGCAGAGGGCAAGAAGAAGGAAGCAGACGTGCAGTTGTCCGTCAATCAGCAGCTCAAGGACCAGCAGCAGGACTTGATGGCGGCGATTGCGTTGGAGCGGTCTGCCCGGCGTTTTGCGTTGGCCGGTCTGGAGACCAAGCTGAAGTCACGGTCTGAGGATCTGGAGCGTGTGCAGCAGGAGTTGGCGACGCTGACGAACACGGAGGGGGTGACGGCGGGTGCCCTGGTCACGGCCCAGAACGAGCTGAGCAGCATCACGGCCGAGGTGAAGGCGTTGCGGGACACGGTGCGTGAAGCGCAGAAGGATGTGGACCATCAGTTCGAGGTGGTGGTGAAGGCCACGGACGAGCTCAACCAGATGCGGCGGGTGAAGACCGACCTGGAGAACCGTCAGCGTCCGCTGCAGGCGGCGGTGGCGGCGATGAAGAGCGCGATGGACAAGCTGGGGGTGCGCGTGGATGTGGAGCAGGACGGGACGGTTCGCACCGACGTCGACCGGGTGCCGCCGAAGGTGGACGGCCTGGTGATCAACGTCGGTGACAAAGACTTGATTGAGATTTCGATCGGCGATGACGATGGCATCTTGATCGGGCACGAGCTGGATGTCTATCGCGATGATGCTTACCTGGGCAAGGTGCGAGTTGTGAAGACGTCACCCGACCGGGCGGTGGCGGAGGTTATTCCGGGCTTCAAGAAGGGCACAATTCGGAAGGGTGACCGTGTCGCAACGAAACTCAGCTAGTAAACAAGACGATGGGGTCGTTCAGAAGCAGCCGCTGAACGTATACACCGTGATGTTGGTCATCGCGTTCTGCGCGATTTCCCTGGCCTGTCTGCTGCTCTATCTGGAGCTTAATCGCTGGGGGAGTTTCCCCTGGTGGAAGCCGGCGTCGGGCGGGGCCACATCGTTTCTCCCGCCGTGGCATGGCCTGGACCTGCCGCACCTGACGCGGCTCGGCTAGCGTTCCCCGCCGCCGGTGTGCGCCCGCGTGGCGGCAGGCAGGCGGCGGTTCCGGTGGGGACGGGACACCACAGATCGCGATTCAACCCAACCCAATCCGGTCGCGCACCGGGTTGGGCGTTTTTCTTATGCCCAGGCGGCGGCGCCGCGCCTGCCAGTGTGCGGCAGGGGCTCTCTGGAGCCCGGGATCTGCCCTGCAAATGACTTGGCAGCAATGCTTTGCGACAATCCGTCCCGTTGTCCGCCGGCCGTCCAACTGCTACACTCACGTGCAGAAAAAGAGCGGCGACGGAAGTTCGCCCAGGGGCCCTTCGGACGTCGGATTTCCCGATCCCATGTGATTGCCGGGCACTCGCGTTTCGAGTGCAGCCGTACGTAGGCTAGTCCGGGTGCCCTCCTGCCGGTCGTGCAGTTGCCTGGCGGACTTCCTCTGGTTTGTTAGAAAGGATGCCCCGGTGTCCTCGGATCAAATTCCTCCCGACGATGCACCCGAGTCGACTTTCCCGCCGGCGGACGAGCCCGGCAACGGCAACGGCAACGGCGACCGCGGTGACCAGTTGATCGATTTGCCGATTGAGGACGAGCTGAAGGAGAGCTATCTGACGTACGCGATGAGCGTGATCGTCAGCCGGGCCTTGCCCGACGTGCGTGACGGTCTCAAGCCGTCGCAGCGACGGATTCTGGTCGCGATGAACGACCTGAACCTGGGTCCGGGGGCGGCGCGCGTCAAGTGCGCGAAGATCTCGGGTGACACCAGCGGCAACTATCATCCGCACGGCGAGAGCGTGATCTATCCCACGCTGGTCCGCATGGCTCAAGAATGGAACTTGAGCCACGTGTTGATTGACAAGCAAGGCAACTTCGGCTCCATCGCCGGGCTGCCGCCAGCTGCCATGCGGTACACCGAGGCGCGGCTCTCCCCTATCGCCGCCCTGATGCTGGAAGATCTCAAGCTCGACACGGTGGATTTCGTCCCCACCTATGACCAGGTGCGCGCCGAGCCGACGGTGCTCCCCTCGAAGTTCCCCAACCTGCTGGTCAATGGGGCCATGGGGATCGCGGTGGGCATGGCGACATCGATTCCGCCCCACAATCTGCGCGAGATCTGCGACGCGTTAGTCCGTGTCATTGACGACCCGGACGTCACCATTGACGAGCTGATGGAAGTGGTCGAAGGGCCCGACTTCCCGACCGGTGGTGTGATCTGTGGCCGCAGCGGCATTCGGCGCGGCTTTTATACGGGGCGCGGCACGATCGTGATCCGGGCGCGGGCGCGGATTGAAGAGCACAAGAATGGGCGGAGCCGGATCATTGTCACGGAGATCCCCTACCAGCAGTTCCGGGACCGCGTCATCAAGAGCATTGCCGATCTCGTCACTGACGGCCGGATCAAGGGTATTTCGGGAATCCGCGACGAAAGCGATCTGAAGGAGCCGGTGCGGCTGGTGATCGACATCAAGCGGGATGCCGATCCGGAAGTGGTGCTCAATCAGCTCTACCAGTTCTCGCCGCTGCAGGACTCGTTTTCACTCATCTACCTGGCGCTCGTGGACGGCAAGCCGCGCCAGATGAACTTCAAGGAACTGCTGGAGGAGTTCATTCGGCACCGGGTCATCGTGATCCGGCGCCGGACGCAGTTCCTGCTGGCCAAGGCCCGGCGTCGCAAGCACACGGTGGAAGGGCTCCTGCTGGCGCTGGCCAACATCGATGAGATCATCCGGATCATCCGGGCGTCACGCACGCAGGCGGAGGCGAAGGTCGGTCTGATGGGGGTCGCATGTCCGGCGGCCATGATGCAGCGCGCGTTGGGGGAGGTCGGGTATCGGATCTTCCAGGAAGAGCGGGGCGAGGCAGCTGCCTATACGCTCACCGCCGTCCAGGCGGACGCGATCCTCCGCATGACGCTCGGGCAACTGGTGAATCTGGAACAGGAACGCTTGTCTGAGGAGCACCGGAATCTGCTGCAGGAGATCACTGCGCACCTCGAACTGCTGTCGGATGAAGCGAACATCCGGGGGATGGTCAAGGACGACCTGCGCGACATCCGGCGCCGGTACGGGCAGGTCCGGCGCACCGAAATCAGCGGCGAGGAGATCGGGAGCATCGATCTGGAGGATCTGATCAAGGAAGAGATGGTGGTGGTGTCGATCAGCCACCGCGGTTACATCAAACGGACGGCGGCCAGCGTCTACCGTGCGCAGCGCCGCGGCGGCAAAGGACTCAAAGGCGCCACGACCGAAGAGGAAGATCCGATCGAGCATCTGTTCATCGCCAGCACGCACGCGTACCTGCTCTTCTTCACCAACCAGGGCAAGGTCTACTGGCAGAAGGTCTACGAGCTGCCCGACCTGAGCCGGGAGAGTCGCGGCCGGGCGATCGTGAACCTGCTGAACCTGGCGCCCGACGAGAAGATCGCCGACTGCCTGTCGGTGCGCGACTTCAACCTGCCGGGGCACTTCCTGATGAAGGCCACCCGCAAGGGGCTGGTGAAGAAGACGCCGCTGGAAGAGTACAGCCGGCCCAAACGGGGCGGCATCATCGCCATCAAGCTGCGCGAAGACGATGAACTGGTGGACGTCGTCGTCACCAAGCCGGGGGACGAAGTGGTGCTGGCCACCGCCAGCGGCATGGCGATCCGTTTTCCCGAGTCGGACGCGCGGCCGATGGGACGCAACACGTCGGGCGTCAAGGGCATCACGCTGCGGCGCGACGATGAGCTGGTCGGCATGGTCGTCGCCGATCCGGACGCCACGCTGCTCACGGCGTGCGAACACGGGTACGGGAAACGGACCCCCTTTGGCGTCGGCTCGGCGAGCGAGGACGATGCCGAAGAGGACACCAATGGCTCGGCCGCCCGCTACCGGACGCAGCACCGGGGCGGCAAGGGTCTGCACGACATCAAGACGACGCAGCGCAACGGCCGGGTCATCGGTATCACACGCGTCACAGACGAGGATGAAGTCCTGATGATGACAGCGCGCGGGAAGATCCAGCGGGTCGCAGCCAGCGAGATCAGCGTCATCGGGCGCAACACCCAGGGCGTGCGCATCATGACGCTTGATGAAGACGATACGTTGGCGGCCATCGTCCGGGTGCCGCGCGAGGAGGTCACGGATGAGGATGTCGCAGCGGCTGGCATCGCACCGGCGCTGCCCGCCGCCCCACGCATCGACCGCCTGCCGCCTGCCGCCTTGTTGGACGACCAGGATGACGTGTTCGGCGCGCAGGACGACCTGGCAGGGGCCGATGAGGACCTGGCACGCGATGATGAGGACCTGGCACGCGATGATGAGGACCTGTCGGGCGATGGTGAGGACCTGTCGGGCGATGGTGAGGACTGACCCTTTGATCTTCAGGTGAAGGAGACCGTAGCGTGACGAAACGAGCGCTGATTACCGGCATTACGGGGCAGGACGGGGCATACCTGGCTGAGTTCCTGCTCCAGCGGGGCTATCAGGTCCACGGTATGGTGCGCCGGTCGAGCTCGGAGAACTTCGAACGCATCCAGCATCTGCGCGACAAGGTGCAGCTGCATCAGGCGGATCTGCTGGATCAGCTCTCGATCGTGCGGCTGGTCGAGGAGGTCCAACCCCATCACCTGTACAACCTGGCGGCGCAGAGCTTCGTGCCGACGAGTTTCGAGCAGCCGCTGTTGACGGCCGAGTTCACTGCGCTGGGGGTGACGCGCGTGCTGGAGGCGGTGCGGACCGTCGATCGCTCGATCCGCGTGTACCAGGCCAGCAGCAGCGAGATGTTCGGGTCGGTGCGGGAGGAGCCGCAGACGGAGACCACCCCCTTCTGGCCGCGGAGCCCCTACGGCGTGGCCAAGGTCTATGGGCACTGGATCACGGTCAACTATCGCGAGAGCTACGATCTGTTCGCCTGCAGCGGCATCCTGTTCAACCACGAAAGCCCGCTGCGGGGCAAGGAGTTCGTGACCCGGAAGATCACGGACGCCGTTGCACGCATCAAGTTGGGGCTGCAGCAGAAACTGCAGCTCGGGAATCTGGACTCGCTGCGCGACTGGGGGTTCGCTGGCGACTATGTGCGCGCCATGTGGATGATGCTCAACCATGACGTGCCCGATGACTATGTGATCGCCACCGGTGAGAAGCACTCGGTGCGCGAGTTCGCCGACATCGCCTTCCAGCACGTCGGGCTGAACTGGGAGGACCATGTGGAAGTGGATCCCAGGTACCTGCGCCCGGCCGAAGTGACGACCCTGTGCGGCGACTGTGCCAAGGCACGACGCGTCCTGGGCTGGGCGCCGGAAGTGTCGTTCCACGACCTGGTCCGCATGATGGTGGAGGCCGATCTGAATCGCGTGAAGAAGGAAATCGAGTGAGAGCGCTGATCACTGGCATCACGGGATTTGCCGGACAGTATCTGGCGGAGCACCTCGTGGACTGCGGTGACGAGGTGATGGGCTCGACGTACCAGGACGTCTGGAGCCGCGATGTGGCGGACGCGGTCCGCAGCCAGATCCCGCTGTTCGAATGGAACCTGCCACAGCCGCTGCCCGCGGCCGCCCGCGCGCAGCTCCAACAGTTCGCGGTCGACTGGATCTTTCACCTGGCGGCCATCAGTGTCCCGGCCGAGTGTGGCGCGGGGGAGCCCTCCCCCCTGGCGGCGGCCGTCAACGTCGCAGGGACGCGGGCCGTGCTCGAGCTGGCCGGCACGCTCAGGCCGTCCCCCCGCGTGCTGATGGTCAGCAGTTCGCACGTGTACGCGCCGGTCTCCCCCGCACACCCGCGCGTGACGGAGGACGCGCCGCTCGGGCCGATCGGCGCCTACGGCGTGACCAAGTTCCGCTGCGAAACGCTCTGCCGGGAGGCGGTGGAGCGCGGCCTGGACGTGGTGGTGGCGCGGTCCTTCCAGCATGCCGGGCCCCGGCAGCGCGCCAAGTTCATGGTGCCGGAATGGGTGGAGCAGTTCGTGCGGCCGGGGCAGGATCCGATCCGCGTCGTGACGCTCGACAGCCACAACGACCTGAGCGATGTGCGGGACGTGGTCCGCGCGTATCGGGCGCTGCTGGCCCAGCCGCACACGCGGGGGGGCTATAACGTTGGCAGCGGTCAGAGCGTTCGTAGTGGCGACGTCTTCGCGCTCCTGGAGCAGCTCACCGGCCGCCATTCGGGCGTCATCGAGCTCCATCCCGGCCGGCGCCAGCATCCGATCGCCGATATCTCCCGGATTACCGCTCACACAGCCTGGACCCCGCACATCCCGCTCCGGCAGACGCTGATCGATACGCTGGCCGATTTCCAGGCTCGCCAGTAATTGTGGCAGGGCGCGGGGAGAATATGCCATACTTGGGCGGAGGACGATCCCATGAAAATCGCCATGCTCGGTACCGGGTATGTCGGACTCGTCACCGGCACGTGCTTCGCCGACAGCGGCAATGACGTGACCTGTGTCGACGTCGACCAGTCCAAGATTGAGAAGCTGTCACAGGGCCAGATTCCGATCTACGAGCCGGGTTTGGCGGAGATGGTGATCCGCAACGCGTCGGCCGGTCGTCTGCACTTCACGACCTGCCTGGACGAGGCGGTGCGGGGCGCGGCCCTGGTCTACCTGGCGGTGGGCACGCCGTCAGCCGCCGACGGCGCAGCCGATCTGACGGCCCTGTGGGGCG
This sequence comes from Pirellulaceae bacterium, assembly GCA_036821925.1. Lineage (GTDB taxonomy): Bacteria > Planctomycetota > Planctomycetia > Pirellulales > Pirellulaceae > JAAYDI01. The sequence continues at coordinate 1,492 of DAISIS010000161.1, read as the reverse complement.
CTGTCGACCAGCTGGCGCCCCATCTCGGGCCGGCGGCCGTCGTGGTGATCAAGAGTACTGTGCCGGTCGGGACGAATGCCCAGGTGACGGAGCGGCTGCGGCAGAAGACCGGGCGCGCGTGCGACGTGGCCAGTAATCCGGAGTTCCTCAAGGAAGGCGCCGCCATCAACGACTTCATGTTTCCGGACCGCGTGGTGGCCGGCGTCCGCCGCCCGGAAGTCGGCAAGGTGCTGCGCGATCTGTACGCGCCGTTCCTGCGCACTGATAACCCCTTTCTGGTGATGTCGCCGGAGAGCGCCGAGATGACCAAGTATGTGGCCAATGCGCTCCTGTCGACCAAGATCAGTTTCATCAACGAGATGGCCAATCTCTGCGAGCGGATGGAGGCGGACATCAACGACGTGCGGCGCGGGATCGGACACGATCAGCGCATCGGGTTTGCGTTCCTGTTTCCGGGGGTGGGATACGGCGGGAGCTGCTTTCCGAAAGATGTGCGCGCGCTGGCCACGATGGCCCGCCAATGCGGCATCGAACCGCGCATGATGGACGCCGTCGAGGCGGTCAACAACGGGCAGAAGCTGGTGCTGGTCAACAAGATCCGCGCCCATTTCGACCAGCAGCTGGGGGACCGGACGATCGCCGTCTGGGGCGCATCGTTCAAGCCCCGCACCGACGACATCCGGGAAGCACCTGCACTGGTGCTGATCGACAAGCTCCTGGAAGGAGGCGCACGCGTGCACGTGCACGACCCCGTGGCGATGGACAACGTGCGGGAGGTGTACGGGGAGCGGTTGCTTTACGGCAGCCATCCGATGGATGTGCTGGTGGGAGCGGACGCGCTGGCCATCAACACGGAGTGGGGCGAGTTCCGCAATCCCGATTTCGCGGAGATGCGCCGCCGGATGGCGTCGCCCGTCATCTTCGACGGCCGGAACCTGTACGATCCCCGCAACATGGCGGCCGCCGGATTCACCTACTACTCCGTCGGTCGCAAGACGGTGGACCCCGCGTCCGATGCGCGGTGAAAACGCCTGCCAGAGACCTGCCCAAGCTAACGCCGCAATTTGTCGGAAGGGTGGCTGTCGGGAAGCCGTGGATGGCACACGCCACACCCCATCTGACCGAGCGTGTCGCGCCGGTCGGAGAAGCCGTGGCACGAGAGACAGTTGTTGGCGGCTGGAGGCGGTCCGGCGGGCGCCCCCCGGTGCCTGGATGGCCGCATTGAGCAACTCCACTGTCTTCGCGGCAACGTCGGCGGTCAGCCGGCGGCAGCGCTCCTTCATCTCGGGGTCACCGAATTTCTTCCCGGCCGCGTGACACCATTTGCCGACCGACACGTGGCAGAGGACGGAGCCCGCGACGCTCTGCGGTTTGGCTGTCGCTTCGCCCGCTTCGTCAGGTTGATAAGTGGGCAACTCGGTGGACTCATACCACGCAAACAGTTGAGCGATCAATAGCTCCCGCTGCGGCTTGTCCGGCACGAAGAGACCGA